>NZ_JADBSA010000353.1:0-9983 GCF_020246945.1 Microcystis sp. M113S1
ACTGTTTACTGTTTACTGTTTACTGTTTACTGTTTACTGTTTACTGTTTACTGTTTACTGTTTACTGTTTACTGTTTACTGTTTACTGTTTACTGTTTACTGTTTACTGTTTACTGTTCACTGATTACTGTTTACTGATCACTGAAAAGCTTCCCACCTACTCTAAGAAAATTACACTTTCACCACGTTGCTAAAACGGATTTTCAGGTAATCATCTTCCATTTTTGCTCCAGAAGGTTTCAGGGCTGCTAAAGCTTGGGGCAAGACTAAATTACGACGGTGATTACCAATGCGAATATTTAACTCGTCTCCAGTTTTATTTAGTTGTATTTGTTCCTTGGGTATGCCGGGTAAATATAATTCCAGACTGTAATTATTTTCCTGTTGAACTACCCGAATGGTGTTTTCTTGGTAATAAACCTTAGTCGGATCTTCCTCGGCAAAAAGAGTTTCTTTCAGTCTTTCCAAAGCGGGTAAACCACACATTTCTTCGGAGTAGAGAGGAACTTCCTTAACCGGTAAAGGATGAAAATTATCGTAAATTTCCTGTTTATAAACCTGTTGATTTTCTTTCCAACGGGCAAAGAAAGGATCGGTTACTTTGTCGGGAATAATCCGATTGGCAATAATCAAATCGGTGGAAACATTATAGAGACTTAGATAGGCATGGGCGCGTAAAGACTCCTTAATCACCATTTTTTCGGGGTTTGTCACCAAACGTACCGAGGTTTGAGTATTATCGGTCAAAACCTTTTCTAAAGCCTCGATCTGCTCATAAAACTCGTAGGGAGCGTCCATAACTTCCTTGTCCGGTAGGGAAAAACCGGCGATCGGTCGAAATAAAGGTTCTACCAGTGGTCGCAATGCCATCGACATTCCCTGTAAAGGTTTGTAAAATCTTCTCATGTACCAACCGCCCACTTCTGGCAAACTCAGCAATCGTAAGGCTGTACCCGTGGGTGCGGAATCGATAATCAACACATCATAAGTACCCTCATCGTAGTGGCGCTTCATGCGAACTAAGCCGAAAATCTCATCCATTCCGGGTAAAATCGCTAATTCTTCCGCTTGCACTCCATCTAAACCCCTAGCTTGCAATACCTGAGTAATGTAACGTTTTACTGCGCCCCAGTTGCCTTCTAACTCCATTAGTGCATCTAATTCTGCCCCCCAAAGATGGGGGCGTACCAAACGAGGATCGTGACCTAATTCGAGATCGAAACTGTCAGCGAGAGAGTGAGCGGGATCGGTGCTGAGAACTAGGGTTTTATAGCCAAGTTCGGCGCAGCGGAGTCCTGTAGCGGCGGCGACGGAGGTTTTACCCACGCCTCCTTTACCGGTCATGAGAATTACACGCATGGGGGCTGATTCTAAGAAAGTTTACATTACTTATTCTCATTATGACGGGAAAGTTAACAAATTTAGGACAAGAATCAGCATTCTTGGCTATAAAATTCCACTCCCCGACCATCACCCCGGGGAATTAGGCTCTGTTCAAAAAATTGCTGACAGCGATTTTCAGCATCAGCGACGAGAACTTTGGCAAAATGACCGTTTTCGAGAACTTCTTGCCTCGGACGTTGTTCGTAGGCATAGATAATCAAAATATCTCCGGGTTGACAGAGCAGAGCCGCACCACCGTTGGGGCAGATTTCCCCGGTTTGGCCCGGAAAAACGTAGGTGGAAAAGCGCTTACCATTGCTAAGATTGACCACATCCACTTCTTCAAGGGGCAAAATACCGACCCGCTCAATCAATTCTCGATCGATAGTGATACTGCCGACATAATCGACGTTAGCCTCGCTGACGCGCACTCGATGGAGTTTGGCGTGCATTAATCGAATTGTTCCCATGTATTTTGTCCTATTTACCCCAATTACTTCAATTATTATGCTCTCCCAGTGGGAATGTTTACTAAAAAATCTCGGTCAATGGCAAGGTTCTTTTACCCGTCTGTCTCCTCAAGGCGATCTGATCGAAGATACCCCGACTTTGGTATCTTTGCAAGGCATTAATAATAATCGCTCAATTCGTCAATTGGTCCGCCGTTTCTACAGCGATCAAGTGCCGGAAGATTTGATTTTAGAGTATGGTTCTCTCAATCAGGGTATTCTATTTAGCCAGACGGGGGCCTTTTGCCAAGGTTCTCTATATTTTAGTAGTTTTTCCTCACAATTTGGCGCAGAATTTGGGTTAATCTCTGGGGAAAGACGATTAAGAATCGTACAGTTATTTAATGAACGCTGTGAGTTCGATCGCTTGACTTTAATTCGGGAAAAGTTAGTTGATTCTAGCTCCCCAGAAAGACCGATGTTAACGGTGGAGCAATTACTGGGTCAATGGCAAGGACAAGCGGTGACAACGGGACGCGATTTTTATAATTCTGCTGCCTATTCTACCCATGTATCTATCGAGTCTCAGGGGGATAATTATCTCTCGCAAACTTTGACTTTTGGCGATAATAAAATTACTTCTAGCGCTCGTATCGAGGGACAAAGATTGTTGTTTGAAAATAGTCCGCTGCCGATTCAAATCCTGCTGCTGCCCGATGGTTCTTCCTCTAATACACCTCTGAAAATTACTGCCGGTTATCCTTTTGTTTTAGAGGTGGGTTGGTTACTTTCTCCTACTCAAAGACAGCGCTTAATTCGTTCTTATAACGAGAAGGGAGAATGGACAGGTATTACTCTGGTGACAGAGGAAAAAGAAAGCTATTAGCCGTCAGCCATCAGCTAGATTGATAATAAAAAGGAAATTCACTAATTACACTGAAAAATATAGCGTTTCTGATCAAGATGAATCATAACTGGATTTGGCATCTTCTCCTTGCTCGGAGACTTGCCAAAACGACAACTTTGTACTTCACCAATAAGATAACTACTCTCAGAAGCTGAATGCTAAGGGCTAATTTATATAAGCAAAATTTATCAAAATCCCAATATACTTGAGAAGATTTAAATTTACATTCCTTCATCTTTACTTTTCTTAAAAAATAATTGAGAAAAATTCCTATTTGTCAACGAGATTGCAATAGTTACAGCCCGCTGCTAAAATCTAAGAATCGGGTTACTCTGTGCGTTTTTAGGCTTTGTGCCTTGAAACCCTTGCCACGTCTAGGATTACTAATTCGTCCCTGGGAAAAACTTGCCAAAAGATCCCTTGTCGAAAAAGATCTTTTGCCAAAAATATGTGTACTTATGTTAAAACGAAAAAGTTTTTTTGACAAAATGTACCAGATATGCTGCGAGAAAAGTCTCCAGATTAGCTACTGGGGATGGGAAACTGTTAACTATCTAGGGTTTGCAGCAAAAAGTTGGTTGGTGGGGGCGGGGGTGTGGAAGGAACCACACCAGACACAGAGGACACAAAGATTGATCGCTTCTATAGTAAGTTAAACTGATCACACCAAGAATAAGAGAGCCAATTTTGCCCCGATCGATCCAATCCCTGGCACTTTTTGGAAACCAAAAAGCCTAAAAATCTGATCCAACAAGGTTTTTAGATTTATCCAGCCGGACTTACCTTTTATTTGTCAGATTGATTGGATATGCCTAGGTTTTGCACGATCGATCGAAGGACCAATATCTTTAACCAAAAAGTAAATTATGCAAGATTTCTAAACGCTGGGCATCTTCACGAACAATAGCACCATAATAATTTTTCTTATTCTCTAGCCAGAGTAATTCAAACTCGATCGCCTTGGGCAAAGCTAAACTGAAATTATCCAAAGCTTGGGGACAATCAAAGATAACTTTGCGCGTCTCGAAGCAGTCAAAATGTCCTTGGCAGAACATTTTGAAAAACGGTAAAGAATGCAGTGACACCCCACCCCCAATGGCAACAGTCAAACCGGCAGCCTTAGCTTTTTTTGCCAAAGGTAAAGCCAGAGCCAAAATTTGCTCGCTATTCACATCCTGGCGAGTTAATCCCAAAGAACAGGCTAAATCCATCCGTCCGATCACGATACCATGGAGAGATTTTATCTCTGGAATCGCCAACATTTCCTGAAAATTCTCACAGGCAGTAATCGTTTCGATATTAACTAATAACTCCACATCTTCCACCCGTTGATCAGCTAAAACCCTCCTAGCTGCCCGCAGATATTTTTGTAAAGCGTAGGCTGTTTCTACCATGGGAGCAATCAAGCGATCGACTCCTAAATTAACCGCATCAAATATATCTCTGATCGCTTCGCAACCGGCGATTTTCAGATTAAAATCTACCCCCGCTTTCAGACTAATTTCTTTCAACCGCATCGCTTCCGTCAGTCGGGTTCCTTCCGTCTCGAATTCCGCTTTTACCCCTGAAACATGGTGATCTTCCCTGAGTTCTCTTAACAGTTGCACCATTTTTTTTTCTAAGGAATTCATGATTTTAATCGTTCAAAATCGCTAACTGCTAGAGGAGCCTTGTTGATTATAGCCGATCGGCGAAAAGCTGATAGCTGAGGACGAGGAGACCATAAAAATACCCTAAACAAAGGCACAAGAGTGACAAAATACCGGCATAATGAGCAAGGCCGTCTGATTTTTTTCTGGCCACATCCTTTCTATACTACATTCGTAATATAAGTAATTCTCTAGTTAGACTATGCGAACTCACTACTGTGGCGACCTTAGAGCGATCGAAATTGAAAAAAGTGTCACCCTCTTCGGTTGGGTCGATCGTCGTCGCGATCACGGTGGCGTTATTTTTATCGATCTGCGGGATCGCAGTGGTATTGTCCAGATCGTCAGTGATCCCCAACGAACCCCCGCTTCCTACCCCATCGCTGAAACCGTCAGAAACGAGTATGTCATCAAGGTGACGGGAACAGTCAGTCAAAGGCCTACCGAATCCCTTAACCCGCGCATTGCCACCGGAGAAATCGAAATTTACGCCACTAGCATCGAGATTCTCAATGGGGTTACTAAACAACTGCCTTTTGTCGTCTCTAGTTCCGAAAGTGAATCGGTACGAGAAGATGTGCGCTTGCGATACCGCTATCTAGACCTACGCCGGGAGCGTATGAGTCAGAATTTACAACTACGTCACCAAGTTGTCAAGGAAATGCGCCGTTTTCTCGAAGATGAACAGCATTTTATTGAAGTGGAAACGCCAATTTTAACTCGATCGACTCCCGAAGGGGCGCGGGATTATCTAGTTCCTTCCCGTGTCAACCCGGGCCAATGGTACGCTTTACCCCAATCACCGCAACTATTTAAGCAATTATTAATGGTGTCGGGAATGGATCGCTACTATCAAATCGCCCGCTGTTTCCGCGATGAAGATCTGCGCGCTGATCGTCAACCGGAATTTACTCAGTTGGACATGGAGATGAGTTTTCTCTCTTTACCTGAGATTTTAGCCCTGAATGAGGCTTTAATAGCTCATATCTTCAAAAAAGTCAAAAATATCGCTATAAGCCTACCCCTGCCCCGTTTAACCTATGCTGAGGCTATGGATCGCTATGGGATCGATCGCCCCGATACCCGTTTTGGCTTGGAATTGGTCAATGTGGCGGAGATTTTTGCCGATTCGGGATTTAAGGTGTTTTCAGGTGCGATCGCTAGTGGTGGGACGGTGAAAGTTTTACCGATTCCCAACGGTAACGAGGCGATTTCTAACGTCAGAATCAAACCGGGTGGGGATTTATTCAAAGAAGCCACCGACGCGGGTGCGAAGGGAATTGCCTACATCCGTGTGCGCGAAGACTACGATTTTGATACCATTGGTGCTATTAAAGATAACCTGACAGAGGCACAAAAACAGGCTTTAATCGAGAAGACTGGCGCAAAACCGGGGCATCTGCTCTTATTTGGGGCAGGAGATACCGATACAGTCAATAAATCCCTATCCCGCCTACGCTTAGTTTTAGGGGAACAATTGGGATTAATTGATCCTGAGAAAATCAACCTCCTCTGGGTGACGGATTTCCCGATGTTTGAATACAACACCGAGGAAAAACGCCTGGAAGCATTGCATCACCCCTTTACTGCCCCTAATCCCGAAGATTTAGACGATCTAGCCCACGCTCGCGCCCTAGCCTACGATATGATTTTTAATGGTATTGAAATCGGTGGCGGCAGTTTGCGGATCTATCAACGGGAAGTACAGGAAAAAGTCTTCGCTACCATCGGTCTATCCCGAGAGGAAGCCTATAATAAATTCGGCTTTTTGTTAGAAGCTTTTGAATACGGAACCCCTCCCCACGGTGGTATCGCCTACGGTTTAGATCGCTTGGTGATGTTGTTAGCCCGAGAAGAATCGATTCGCGATGTGATTGCTTTCCCGAAAACCCAGCAAGCTAGTTGTTTACTCACTTCTGCACCTTCGACAGTGGCAGCCAAGCAATTAAAAGAATTATCTGTTGCTTCTACCTACAAACCGCCATCCTAAGATTAAGGTGGGCAATGCCCACCTAATTTTTCAAAGTCTGCTGACACTAAGTTAAATTCTTTTCGTCCCTCACTTCATCCTCTTTGGCAGTGGCTAAAAATTCCTAGAGTTTAGTTTTGGGAACTAGGGGAAAAGTGCAGGGTAAGCGCATCTTAACAATCCTTGACAATTGTTAAGCAAAAATCGACCAAATGGGTCGAGTTCGCCCCTACAAAATCGACCCGCCTAAGGGCGGGAAAGAAAAGAAAAAAGAAAAAATAGGGAATGAGGGTAAAAGGGGAAAAAGGAAAAAGGGTTAGAGAGTTCTCCCGAAAACGCAGGCTACCCGAAAACCGTAATTGTTGATGCGGTTGACGCGGCGGAAGTAGTAGTCGTAGCGAATCGCGGAACGGCAGTAAGTAGGATTGTAGCCCCAGGAACCGCCCCGCAGAGGAGAACGATTATCATTACCATTTTCTATCCAGACACTGCCATCCGTCGGCGCACCGTCATAGTTATCGTGCCAAGTATCGGCGCACCACTCCCGGACATTGCCGTGCATATCGTACAGTCCAAAGGCGTTTGGGGGAAATTGTCCCACGGGAGTTGTTTCGTTTCGATATTCTCCGTTCGGTTCATCGGCGTAGGTATTACTGGCATTGTAGTTAGCCAATTCCCCCGTAATGGTTTCCCCAAAGTAAAACGGGGTGGTGGTTCCAGCACGACAAGCGTATTCCCATTCCGCTTCACTCGGTAGTCGGTATTCCCGAACCGTTAGTTTTGATAATCTCGCACAGAACTCGATCGCATCGTACCAGTTGACTTGTTCCACGGGACGGCGATCGCTATCGGGACGGTCTTTAAAATAGGCTGGCTTGAAATCAAGGTCTTGTTTAACTTTTAAATCCGTGCGAGAGGCGATCGCTTGCCACTGAGCTTGGGTGATGGGGTATTTACCCATAAAGAAGGGTGGGACAGTTACTTCATGTTGTGGTCTTTCCCTTCTAAATCCTTCCCAATTAAATTTTTTAACCAGTCTTTCGATTTCCTCATCTTCTGTTCCCATCAGGAAAGTTCCCCCCGGAATGGCGACCATTTCTAAGGTGATGCCTTTGCCCAGATCTTCCCTGAAATATTGGGACTGTTTCGACTCTTTTTTGATTTGCTCACCCTTCGCATTTACTCCCACCACCTCAAAGTTAAATACTGATAACAGTTGTTTTGGCTCTTCCGGTTCAAGCTTGAACTGATAGCCAATTGCTCTTTCTAGTTGCTCAAATCCGTCTTCTTCCCAATAATCAAGCCGGTGAATATCTCGCAGATTCAAGCTAACTTCTGCAAGTCGCAGATCAGGAATTTCGCATTCTTCTAACCTCATGGGAATAAAAAAAATTGTCCCCGGTAGCATCTCTCCCAAGGTATCAAGTGCAATCCTCAACTCCCGTTGGATGTATCCCTGTTTATTAGCCGATTTCGCTGACAGACAGGCGAGAAAAATCTGACTAGCTTTAATCGCTTTCGGAATTTCATCTCGCCAAATTTGACCCGGAATCAGGTCTTTTTTATCCAACCAAGGTTTATATCCCGCTTGCTTAAGGCGGTCATACAGTGCCAAAACTGCTGGTTTGTCCTCACTGGCATGGGCCAAGAAAATTTGGATCTCTGACTTTTTCATAACTTTTTCTTATGACCACAAGTAGGGGAGAGCCAGATTAACTGGCATAAAATCTCTAAATAAACCATTTAATTGATTATTACTCATTCTTAATTCTCCTGTCTCGGAGTCTCCTGTCTCGGAGTCTCCTGACTACTGCCTACTGAATCCTCACCAACCACGACAATTTGGGATTTTTACAGTAAGTCCACTTTCTCACTTTCCCCACCCGTGACCTTTTTCCGTTAGATTATAAATGGATACAAAACTTAACATTTTATCCAGAATCTACCGAGAGGGCAGACCGTGCGGCCAGATACCCTAGAAAATAACCAGCATTCAGCCGATAATTCGCTAGTTCCCGAAGAAATCGCATTTAATCCCGAAATTGAGCCAGAGAAAACCGAATACTCGCCAAAACCGACAAAAACCAACTCTTGGCTATCGGGAGGACGGGGTTTATTTATCGGTGTGGGATTGGGGGTTTTATTGACCCTAGGGGCGACTCGTTTCGCTAATCGACCCCAAACAGCCCAAAACCCCAATACTCAGCCCGTAGCGGCAAAAAATGAAGCACCAGCACAAACAGTAACCACCACTAGGGTAGAATTTACTCCCGTGGCCCGCACCTTGAAAGCGACTGGAAGCGTGGCAGCCTATGAATTAATCCCGATTCTTTCCCAAGCGACAGGACTACAAATCAAAGAAATCTTTGTGGATGAAGGGGATAGGGTCAGCCAAGGTCAAATTTTGGCTCGTCTCGATGATAGCGTCCTGCAAGCGCAATTAACCCAAGCACAGGCAAATGTCGCCCAATCCCGGGCGCGTTTGGCAGAATTGCAAGCAGGTAGCCGTAAAGAGGAGATCGCTGGAGCTAAACAAACTATTCAACGCATAAAAGCCGAAATTAGTCAAGCTCAATCGGATTGGGATTTGGCTAAAAAACGCGTCCAGAGAAACCAAAGTTTAGAAGCGGAAGGAGCGATCGCCCGGGATCGTCTCGATGAAGTCCTCAATGAAGAAAGAAACCAAGCGGCGATCGTACAACAGACCCAATCCCGTTTAGGAGAAGCAGAGCAGCAACTGGCACAATTGCAAGCGGGTAATCGTCCCGAAGTGATTGCCCAAGCTACAGCCCAATTAGCGGAGGCTCAAAGCCGTTTAGCCATAGTTAAAGCCCAATTAAACGAGACGCGCCTGATTTCCCCGGTCAGTGGCAAAATTGCCGAAAGAAATGGCCGCATCGGGGACACCACCAACGGTCAAAATGCTCTCTTTAAAATCATCGAAAATGGGCGTTTAGAGCTAAGATTACGGGTTCCTGAGAATCAATTGCCCTTAATCCGCGTCGGAGCGCCCGTTACTATCACTTCCGATGCTAATACCAGTCTGAAACTATCGGGACAGGTGCGCGAAATTAATCCCATCGTCGATGAGGCATCCCGTCAAGCAACAGTGGAAGTCGATTTAACCGACAATACAGGATTAAAACCGGGGATGTTTTTACGAGGTGCGATCGTAACGAATACTAGCAACAGTTTAACCGTCCCCATGACCGCGGTTTTACCCCAAAAAGATAATCAAGCTCTAGTTTATTTAGTGGGACCTGATAACACCGTCACCGCCAAAACTGTGCAATTAGGTCAAATTATGCCGAATAATCGCGTGGAAATTCTCACCGGTTTACAAGCGGGCGATCGCATTGTGGTCAAAGGGGCAGCCTATCTCGGTGATGGCGACAAAATTACAGTAATCAGTAATCAGTGATCAGTAATCAGTAAACAGTAATCAGTAAACAGTAAACAGGTATAAAGATATAGCGCTTTTCACGTTACTGAGGTATCAACAAGTTTTGCCAACAAAGGGTTTAAGCCCCTTGCCCATACCTCATTCTGATGAAAACTGCTATAAAGATAACTAACTAATTAACTTAAAACTTACATCTGATAACTGATAACTGATAACTGATAAC
>NZ_JADBSA010000354.1:0-13758 GCF_020246945.1 Microcystis sp. M113S1
GCGATGATTGTTCCCAATGAGGTGGCGAGTTATGGTTGTCGTCAGGGTTTATTTGTGTTGGTGCAGTCAGGGGAAAATGTAATAATTTTAAATGATGCGGAGTTTACGCCCCAGGTTTGGTAGGTTGAGCTTTCGTTCCACCCCCTCGCTAGGAGGAATGTATCTTAGAATACATTTTACCCACCAAATCCAAGAGAGCCATGAGAGTGGAGAGATTTAAAATTTAGAGATTTTATTTTTCTCTAAACGTTTAGAGTCTCAAACCCAATTTGAATTACTATTAGAGGAAAATTTAAAAATGACTGAGCCATTAACAGCAGGTTTACTTGTCACCTTAGCAGTACAAGAGTTTGTGAAGTCTGGGACGGGAGATTTAGCGAAACGGTTTACGGCTGAAGCTTTGGATAAGATTCCTATTTTATGGGAAAAGATCAAAACTCGATTAATGGGAAGATCGGAGAAAGTTAATGAAGCATTGGCTAAGGTTGAAAGTGGTGATAGTACAGCGATCGCAACTTTGACTAAAAATTTAGATGTGATTTTAGATGAAGACTCCCTTTTTGCTGAGGAGTTACAGATTTTAGGACGAGCAATTCAAGCAGGGGAAATCACCCAAGTTGGTTTAAGAGATGTTACGGCAGGTCGCATAAAAGCAGAAATCAAGCAAAAAGCTAAGGGCGATCTCGTTGAACAAATTGGTGCGCAGCAGATCAAAGCGGATGGAGACGCTATTTTTACAATTGACCAAGAAACTAACTAATTTTATAACGATTATGGATAACAAAAATACTCTGACAGGGATTAAAGATTCAACGTTTGGTGATTATGCTCAAGTTGAGATTAAACAAACGATTAATTTACCAAAAGTAAGTACAACAATTCCCAGTGATGTACGACAAGGATCACCCAATTTTGTCGGGAGGCAGCAAGATTTAAAGAATTTGCATAAGGCGTTACAAAATGAGGGTAAGGTTTCGGTTTGTGCGGTGCGGGGTATGGGAGGTGTGGGTAAGACTGAGTTAGCGGTTCAGTATGCGTTATCAAAAGAGTTTCAACAGCGATATGTGGCTTGTTATTGGTTTTCTCTCAATCAAGGGGATTTAGCGACTCAAATTTTATTAAAAGCTGCGCCTTATTTAGCAATGCCGGAGAAGTTACAGAAATCGGGAAGTGTTGAGGAACAGGTGAAGTGGTGTTGGCAAAATTGGCATCCTCAAGAGGGACAAATTTTACTTGTTATTGATGATGTTAAAAGTTTAGAAGATATTCCTGAAGAGTTGCTCCCAATTTCCTCTCGTTTTAAGGTGATGCTAACGACGCGAAAAAGGAATCTGAGTCTGAGGTTTTGGGAGTTATCGTTAGGGGTGTTGTCAGAAGCGGAGTCTATTGAACTGTTAACAAAAATTGTCGATGCTGAACTCACTTCGCGCATTGAAAATGAGATAGAAACAGCGAAGGAGATTTGTCGTTATCTGGGTTATTTACCTTTAGCATTAGAGTTGGTTGCTAAATATTTAAAAGATGATCGGATGTTGTCTCTGGAAGATTATTTAAAGCAGTTGAGTCTTGAGGATGAGTCGCTTTCCGATGAAATGGTGAGGGGAATTACGGCTGAGAGGGGTGTGATAGCTGCGTTTAATTTGAGTTGGCAACGTTTGCAAGGTTTAGCAACTCAGTTGGCGATGCTGTTGGGAAGGTTTGCTGCTGCTGCTATTCCTTGGCAAGAGTTGGTGGAACCGACGATAAACAGTTTGGGATGGGAGAAGAAAGCAGTCAAGGATGCACGCAAGCACTTAGATAATTTGTCTCTGATTGAGATTGAGAATGGTAAAAATATTGTTATTCATGCTTTGTTGAGAGAGTATTTTCGTTATCAAAGTAAGCAGGAAGGGGATGATTTTATTCATGTTCTGCAAGGAGGAATTGCGAGTAGTGGAATTGCCGTAGCAAAGACTATTCCCCAGGATCCCGTTATTGCAGATATTGACAGAGTGCGTCTGGCTATTCCTCATCTGGAGTTACTGAGTCAAGAGATGCTGGATGATATTCCTAATCCTGATGATAATTTAATTTGGGCATTTGTTGGGGTAGCACGGTTTTATTCGGGGCAAGGACAGTATAACTCGGCAGAAAGATATTGTGATAATTGTCTCAAAGCGGTACAATCTCGCTCAGGAGACAATCATCCCCTTGTGGCAACTTCCCTCAACAATTTAGCATACTTGTACTGTTCCCAAGGCAGATACCCAGAAGCAGAACCTCTCTATCTAGAAGCATTAGATTTGATAAAACGACTCTTAGGAGACAATCATCCGGATGTCGCAGCTTCCCTCAACAATTTAGCAGCATTGTACCAATACCAAGGCAGATACCCAGAAGCAGAACCTCTCTATCTAGAAGCATTAGATTTGAGAAAACGACTCTTAGGAGACAATCATCCCCTTGTGGCAGCTTCCCTCAACAATTTAGCAGAATTGTACCGTTCCCAAGGCAGATACCCAGAAGCAGAACCTCTCTATCTAGAAGCTTTAGATTTGAGAAAACAACTCTTAGGAGACAATCATCCGGATGTCGCAGCTTCCCTCAACAATTTAGCAGCATTGTACCAATCCCAAGGCAGATACCCAGAAGCAGAACCTCTCTATCTAGAAGCATTAGATTTGTCTAAACGACTCTTAGGAGACAATCATCCCGATGTGGCAACTTCCCTCAACAATTTAGCACAATTGTACCGTTCCCAAGGCAGATACCCAGAAGCAGAACCTCTCTATCTAGAAGCATTAGATTTGTATAAACGACTCTTAGGAGACAATCATCCCCTTGTGGCAACTTCCCTCAACAATTTAGCAAACTTGTACCAATCCCAAGGCAGATACCCAGAAGCAGAACCTCTCTATCTAGAAGCATTAGATTTGAGAAAACAACTCTTAGGAGACAATCATCCCGATGTGGCACTTTCCCTCAACAATTTAGCACTATTGTACTACTCCCAAGGCAGATACCCAGAAGCAGAACCTCTTTATTTGCAAGCTTTAGCAATTGCCGAGCAAGCTTTAGGGGAGAATCATCCTAATACTGTTAAGATTCGGGAAAACTTAGAGTCGCTCCCGTAGGATGGGTTATTAACCCATCCGATAATACAACAATATAAAATAATACAATCACCTTCAATCAACCAAACAATCATGACTACACTCAAAGATATTGAATCCGCGATTCTCCAGTTGCCTGACGAAGAAATCCATCAATTATCAGCTTGGTTACAAGACTATCTTGATGATAGTTGGGACAAACAGATAAAAAACGATCTCGAATCAGGGAAACTCGATCGACTATTACAAAAAGTCAACAATGATATCAGTAACAATCAAGTTAAGCCTTTAGATGAAATCCTTAACAACTCCTGATTTTTGGCAATGTTATGCCAACTTACCTCCCTACATTAAGCAACAGGCAAAAAAAGCCTATCGTCTCTGGATTAGTAATGTTTTCCATCGATCATTACATTTCAAGAAAGTAGGGAAAAATGTCTGGTCAGTCCGAATAACTGAGAATTATAGAGCTTTAGCATTGAAAAAAGGTGAAGATTATTACTGGTTTTGGATTGGTTCTCATGATGAGTATGAAGAGTTAATTAAATAGAAGGAGAAAATTAACCATGCTAGATCCTCAAGAATTTCGCAATATTATCCACCAAGATTTTACTGAAGTTACCTCACAGGAATTTCTGGCAAATCAAAAAAAATACTGTCCAGAAATTTTTGAAGGCGATAACTATCCCAATATCACTGAAAATCTTAATAATTTAGCAAAACTCTACCAATCCCAAGGAAGGTACGCAGAAGCTGAACCACTCTATTTACAAGCTTTAGAATTGAGAAAACGACTATTAGGGGAGAATCATCCCGATGTATCATCTTCCCTCAATGGTTTAGCAAAATTGTACAATTCTCAAGGAAAGTACGAAGAAGCTGAACCCCTCTATTTACAAGCATTAGCAATTGCCGAGCAAGCTTTAGGGGAGAATCATCCTAATACTGTTAAGATTCGGGAAAGTTTACAAAAGATGCGACAACAGCAACATCCATCGTATTAACTGTGATTGATGGGATTATGTCAAGTTTTTAGGAAATTAAATCAGTTTATTCTTAATCAAACTTAAACGGAGAAAATTAATGACAACCAACTTATTAAATAATGCTATTACCATAGATAACGAAATTCAACATGGTAAACCAATCTTAACAGGAACCCGAATCCCGATCGCCATTGTTATTGGTTCCCTGGCAGGAGGAATGAGCTATGAAGAAGTCATGGAGGAATATGGAGTTACTCAAGAGCAAATTCTTGCTTCTTTAGCATATTTTTCTGAACTTTTAAATAATGAAATCATTTATCCAATGGAGAAACCCAGTTGAAAATTCGCTTTTTAATTGATGAAGACTGCCCCTTAAGTTTAAGCAACTTGCTAAATTCTAAAGGTTATGACGCTATTCATGTAAAAACCTCTGGACTAAGTGGCACAAAAGACCCTGAGCTATTTCGATTTGCTCAACGAGAACAGCGAATTATTATTAGCCGTGATTTGGGATGGGCTAATATCAAAAATTATCCTCCCAATACCCATTGTGGTCTGATTATTTTACGATTTCCTTTTGAGGCGATAGCGGTAGAAATTAGACAGGTTTTAGAAAATTTTATCAATACCGTAGATATAGAAGAAATTATTGGCTCAACGGTAATTGTGGATAAAAATAAGTTTAGGATCAGAAAATCTGGTTGACAAATTAATAGTGTTCCTAATATAAATTAAACAGCGATCGCCACTTTTAAACCTGATAGAAAAACAGCAATTCTTTTACAGTTCATTAAATTGTAATTGCTTTTTCCCTACCCAATAAACCCAACAGAATAAACCCATGAATACAGCAACCCAAACCATCAAAGTCTATAACGAAATTATTGAACTAATCGCAGGGGGAACCACTCCCCAATCGGTGATTAACTTTCATCTTTCCGATACCGCTCAAAATCGCCTAGAAGACCTAATTTATAACGCTAAAAATAATGAACTTACCCAAGATGAAAAACAGGAACTCGATGCTTATTTAATGCTAGAACATATTATGACCCTAGCAAAAGCAAAAGCTCACAAATATCTCAATGGAGCCAACTAAAATGGCTCGACCTTACATTAGTGCAGAATTGCGAAAATTAGTTGCTGAACGTGCCGATTTTCTCTGTGAATATTGCTTAATTTCTGATGCTGATAGGGTATCTGGCTGTCAGGTGGATCATATCATTAGTGTTAAACACGGGGGAGCAACTTCGGCTGATAATTTGTGCTACGCCTGTATTTTTTGCAATTTACAAAAAGGTACAGACTTGCTGAATACAACACAATCATAGTATTCATTTAATCATTCAAATCACAGTTTAGACTTATTATGGGATTATGGGATGGATTATATTGTTAATATTGTTTTGCAGTACAAAAAAGGTCATAAAAAATCATGGAAAAACAACTATTACTCAATAAAATTAAACAAGCAGTACAAGCGATCGAACCACAAGCGCAAATATTTCTTTATGGTTCACGGGCGCGGAATGATGCTCAACCAGACTCTGATTGGGATATATTAGTATTAGTTGATGGGATCACCAACCCTACTCGCACATCTCAAATCCGTCGTCAAATTTATGAAATCGAATGGGAAACAGAAGAAGTTATTTGTACCATTGTTCGCAGCAAAAATCAATGGGAACATCCCTTATTACAAACTACTCCTTTCTGGCAATCAGTTAACAAAGAAGCCATTATGTTATGAGTAAAAATTTCCCTCATGATCAACTAATTAGGTATCGTTTAAATCGTGCAGAGGAAGCTTATCAAGATGCTTGTTCTCTTGCTGATGGTGCAAGATGGAATAGTTGTATCAATCGTCTATATTACAGTTGCTTTTATGCTGTTACGGCTTTACTTGCTTATGATAATCTCTCATCTCCAAAACATACAGGTGTCCGTAGTCTCTTCAATAAAAACTACATCCGTAGTGAAATTATTTCAAAAGACTTTGGTGCAATTTATAACGAATTGTTTGAATACCGTCTCGAAGCAGATTATACAGACTTTGCAGATTTTGATGAATTACAAGTTCTTCCTTTCATTGCAAAAGTGAGAGATTTTTTAAATATAATTTCAGACCTGCTTCCTACTGATTAAATGACAAAAGTATTGTATAGCAATACATTAAGTAAAGAGCATCTCAATACACAAATGATTCGTAATAATTTACAAATGCTGCGACAGTCACATCCATCGTCTTAACTGCGATCAATTTGACTATGGGATGGACTATGATTGATCATTGATGAAGGTTTGCTGAATACAACACAATCATAGTATTCATTCAATCATTCAAATCATAGTTTAGACTTATCAGCGTTTTCTACCTGTTTGTCGCCGGTGATACCGTTGATGAACTAGGCGATAGCTAACAAAATAGGTTATCGTAGCAAATACCGTCGCTGATAGTAAGCAACCAAAAAACAGGGTCAAAAGAAATTGGCCGCCAGAACTAGCTAACTTTTCGGTGAAGCTTTGATTAGTTTGAAAAATGTTGCCCAGATTCGATCGCCCGCTTTGACCAAGAATAAACTCTCCTAATTTATAGTTAAACAGGAAAATTGGCAGATCGGTCAAGGGATTGCTGATATAAGTACCTGCAGCAGCTGCGATTTTGTTGGCACGAAATAGGGTGGCTAAAAAGATAGCGACGATGATTTGAAGGCCCATCCACGGGAAAAATCCCGAAAAAACTCCCAAGGCAAAACCCCTGGCAATTTCCCTAGGATGTCCTTGTAATCGCATTAAGCGAATATACCAATAGCGCAAAAATCGCAGTAAGCGATTACTCGAATATTTGCCGCTTTTTCTCGCTTTTAATGGCCGTGAATGCATATTTTCGGGCATAAATGCTGACAAAATTGATACGGAGTTCAATTTTAGCAAGGAGTGATTAAGAGATGTTAAACACAGGGGATACGATCGCTGCCATCGCTACGGCGATCGTTCCGCAACAGGGTAGCATCGGTATTGTCCGTTTATCCGGTAGTCAGGCATTGGCGATCGCTCGTCAGCTTTTTCATACCCGCAATCGTCAAAAATGGCAAAGTCATCGTCTTCTCTACGGTTATATCCGGCATCCCCAAAGTCAGGCAATTATCGATGAAGCTTTACTGTTGCTCATGTTAGCACCCCGCTCTTTCACTCGCGAGGATGTGGTGGAATTTCACTGTCATGGCGGCATTATGCCCGTACAACAGGTGTTACAGTTATGTTTAGAAAATGGGGCGCGTTTGGCACAAGCGGGGGAATTTAGCCTGCGTGCCTTTCTTAACGGCAGAATTGACCTAACTCAAGCCGAAAGCGTCGTCGATCTCGTTGGGGCGCGTTCTCCCCAAGCGGCACAATTTGCCCTCGCTGGTTTACAGGGGAAACTCGCGCAACCGATCCGCCATTTGCGCTCCACCTGTCTCGATATTTTGGCTGAAATTGAGGCCCGTATTGACTTTGAAGAGGATTTACCGCCCTTGGATCACGAGGTGATTCTTCATAGCATAGAACAGGTTTTTTGTCAAGTAAATTTAATTTTAGCCACTGCCGAGCGCGGGGAATTGCTGCGTAGTGGTCTGAAAGTGGCGATCGTGGGGCGGCCGAATGTGGGTAAATCCAGTTTGTTAAATGCTTGGAGTCGGAGCGATCGAGCGATTGTCACCGATTTACCCGGCACTACCCGCGATATTGTCGAATCTCAGCTAGTTGTGGCGGGAATCCCCGTACAAGTCCTCGATACGGCAGGAATTCGCTCGGCCAGCGATCGAGTCGAACAAATTGGGGTGGAACGTTCCCGTCAAACGGCCCGGTCTGCTGATTTAGTTCTCTTAACCGTCTCCGCAGAGTCAGGATGGACCGAGGAAGACGAGGAAATTTATCGCTCTGTCAGCGATCGCCGATTAATTTTAGTGATTAATAAAATTGATTTAGCTAATCCCGAAATGATAATTTACCCAGCAGAAATTGAGAGAGTTGTCAAGCTATCCGCCGCCCAAAATCAGGGTATTGAAGACTTAGAAAAAAGTATTATTAATGCTGTCCAAAATCAAGAACTACAGGCGGCTAATTTGGATTTAGCCATTAATCAACGACAAGCGGCCGCTTTAACTAGGGCGAAAATTGCTTTGGAACAGGTCAAAAAAACAATTGACCAAGATTTACCTTTTGATTTTTGGTCGATCGATCTGCGTACTGCCATTCAAGCTTTAGGAGAAATTACCGGCGAAGAAGTAACTGAATCGGTACTCGATCGCATTTTTAGCCGTTTTTGTATTGGCAAGTAAGCAATTAGAAAATCTGGTCAACCAGAAACAAGTTTTTATCCTTTTGTGTTGGGTTAACTGTAGTCTTGTTGAGAATTATAAAGATCAGATATTACTGGAAAAAAATACTTTCCAAGCGGCCGTAATAATGGCACTTCCCAAAAGGATAATCAATGTCCAGACCTGATTTTTTTGGGTTCCTTCCACTGATTTTAGCCGATTGTCGATGCCTTCGATTTTCTCGTCTAAAACTTTAATATCCCCTTTGATATCTGCTTGTCCTATCTCAAGTTTTGTTAAGCGATTATCTAATCGATCAAACCGTTCATCAATCTTATCGAATTTCTGGCTAACTTCCTTGATACTGTCTTTAATTTCTTTAAGGACGACATCAAGGGAATAAGTAACAGTTTCGTTAGACATTGGGTCAACTCCTATACTGCATCTGGTTGGATATAATTTTATCTTAGTCTAGGCTTTAAGAAAATTTTTTTCAGGAGCGGTTAACTGTAGTCTTGTTGAGAATTAGAGAACTCAGATATTACTGGAAAAAAATACTTTCCAACCGGCCGTAATAATGGCACTCCCCAAAAGGATAATTAATGTCCAGACCTGATTTTTTTGGGTTCCCTCTACCGATCTGAGCCGATTGTCGATGCCTTCGATTTTCTCGTCTAACACTTTAATATCCCCCTTGATATCGGTTAGTCCTATTTCTACTTTGGTTAACCGTTCATCGATTTTGTCAATCTTCCCCTCAATCCTTGTGAGGACAGCTTCTAGGGAATAAGTAACAGTTTCGTTAGACATTTGGTAAACTCCTATACTGCATCTGGTTGGGGATAATTTTATTTTAAGTCTAGGCTTTAAGAAAATTTTCTTTCAGGAGCGGTTAATCTTTTTGGGTTCGTTTAACTGTAGTCTTGTTGAGGATTAGAGAGATCAGATATTACTTGAAAAAAATACTTTCCAAGCGGCCGTAAAAATGGCACTTCCCAAAAGGATAATCAATGTCCAGACCTGATTTTTTTGGGTTCCCTCTACCGATCTGAGCCGATTGTCGATGCCTTCGATTTTCTCGCCTAACACTTTGATATCCCCTTTGAGATCGGCTATTCCTATTTCTACTTTGGTTAACCGCTCATCAATCTTATCGAATTTTTGACTAACTTCCTTGATACTGTCTTTAATTTCTTTAAGGACGACATCAAGGGAATAAGTAACAGTTTCGTTAGACATTTGGTAAACTCCTATACTGCATCTGGTTGGGGATAATTTTATTTTAAGTCTAGCTTTAAGAAAATTTTCTTTCAGGAGCGGTTAATCTTTTTGGGTTCGTTTAACTTTAGTCTTGTTGAGGATTGGAGAACTCAGATATTACTGGAAAAAAATACTTTCCAAGCGGCCGTAAAAATGGCACTTCCCAAAAGGATAATCAATGTCCAGACCTGATTTTTTTGGGTTCCCTCTACCGATCTGAGCCGATTGTCGATGCCTTCGATTTTCTCGTCTAACACTTTAATATCCCCCTTGATATCGGTTAGTCCTATTTCTACTTTGGTTAACCGATCTTCTACCTTGTCAAATCTTTCGTTAACCCGCTTCTCAAGCGAGTCAATCTTTCCCTCAATCCTTGTGAGGACAGCTTCTAGGGAATAAGTAACAGTTTCGTTAGACATTTGATAAACTCCTATACTGCATCTGGTTGGATATAATTTTATCTTAGTCTAGGCTTTAAGAAAATTTTCTTTCAGGAGCGGTTAACTCTAGTCTTGTTGAGGATTAGAGAGATCAGATATTACTTGAAAAAAATACTTTCCAAGCGGCCGTAAAAATGGCACTTCCCAAAAGGATGATTAATGTCCAGACCTGATTTTTTTGGGTTCCCTCTACCGATCTGAGCCGATTGTCGATGCTTTCAACCTTTTCGGTTAAAGTGGCTACTCCTATTTCCACTTTGGTTAACCGTTCATCGATTTTGTCGATCTTCCCCTCAATCCTTGTCAGAATAGCTTCTAGGGAATAAGTAACAGTCTCGTTAGACATTTGGTAAACTCCTATACTGCATCCGGTTGGATATAATTTTATCTTAAGTCTAGGCTTTTTGGCATTCCTTACCCTATAGTTAACTTTACTTTTGTCCAACCACTGAGACAGTGTTAGGTGAAAACTTAGATAGTTTCTTGTCACTGATTACCAGTTACTGTTCATTCTCTACGGAAAAACCCTAACTGCCAATTTTTTCGGGAACTTCCTAACATCCCATTCATCTTAAAGCCCAGATTCCACAGGGAAAAAGGAGGAAATCCAGAGGAGTTTCAGGCTTTTTTCCTAGCCCTCTCGGTTTTCTTTTGGTTTGACACTCCCATCGCACTCATGCGAGGGATTCTTCGTTCACGGGGAGATGCCTTGCAAAAGCAGTGCCTTTACTTGGTCTTACTCTCCCTCCAGAAGCAGTAGCGGTATGCCCTACCGCCAAAATTCGTAAACCTTCATCTCGAATATTCTTAGCGGCATTGATGTCTCTATCGTGGGTTTCTCCACACTTAGGACATTGCCAACTACGAATATCCAAGCTTAAACTGTCAACACGATTTAAGCAGTTACTACAAGTCTTGGAACTAGGAAAAAATCTGTCAACTTCTATATAGATTTTTCCTTCCCATTCAGCCTTGTATTTTAACATAGTACAGAATTGACCCCAACCAGCATCACTAATTGATTTTGCTAGTTTCTGGTTTTTGACCATGTTTCTGACTGCCAGATTTTCTACCACTATGACTTGGTTTTCGTCAACTAATTTACGACTTAGTTTGTGGAGGAAATCTTCACGACAACGAACAATTTTAGAGTGAACTTTAGCAACTTTAACTCTAGCTTTATTTCGGTTGTTAGAGCCTTTTTGCTTGCGACTTAATTTCTTTTGTCTCCTCGCTAATCTCTGTTCGTACTTACGGTAGTATTTAGGATTCCCGTGTTTAGTCCCGTCTGATGTAATAGCAAAATGGGTTAGTCCAACGTCTATCCCGACAGCTTTTCCTTCTGATGACCCTTCGGCTTCGCTCAGGGTTAATTTTTGGGGTAAATCCTGACCATCATCATAAAGACAAGATGCGAAATATTCTCCCGATGGATTAACTGAAACCGTAACAGACTTTAAGCTTCCCTCTGGTTGCCGTGAAACCTTGCAATAGACTTCACCAATTTTAGGCAATACCAGAACATCATCTTTTAACTTACAGTGCTGAGGAAATCTAATCGACTGCCTATTTTGCTTTTTCTTGAAGTTAGGATATTTAGTTCTACCTTCAAAGAAATTAAGGAAAGCACTAGAAAGATTTAAAGCTGCTTGCTGTAATACCTGCGATGGTACTTCGCTTAACCACTCATACTCTTTTTTTAGGGAAGGCAGCAGCTTAATTATTTCGTTTCTGCTTAATCCTTTTCCAGTTTGCTTGTAAGTTTCAGATGTTAAGTTTAGAGCGTAATTGTAAAACCATCTAGCACAGCCAAACGACTTGGCAAGCAAAACTGATTGCTCACTGGTCGGATAGATTCTGTACTTGAATGCTTTTAGCATTTTGCTTACCAACCTATATCTACTGTGGTAAACTATGCTAGGCTAAACTGTCAAGGATTTAATCGTGCTTTGCGGTTCTATTCTGGTCAGGGTTTCATCCCGTCTGTAAAACTGAGGGTCTTTACCCCGACATCTGTGATAAAAAAGAGGAAAACTGATGATTACTATACGCAAAGCGGAGGAAAGAGGCCACGCTAACTATGGTTGGTTGGATACCTATCATACTTTTTCTTTTGCCCAATATTATGATCCCCAACAGATTAATTTTAGGAGTCTAAGAGTTATTAACGAGGATAAAGTGATTGGGGGAAAAGGATTTCACACCCACGGACACCACGATATGGAGATTTTAACCTATGTTTTGGAGGGAGAACTAGAACACCAAGACAGTCTCGGTACAGGTTCCGTGATTCGACACGGTGAAATTCAACGGATGAGCGCAGGAACAGGAATAAAACACAGTGAATTTAATCATTCTGCCACTAATCCCCTCCATCTTCTGCAAATTTGGATTATTCCCGACCCAAAAAATCTAGAACCCAGTTATGAACAAAAAGCGATCGAATTTTCTTCCCATACCCTACAATTAATCGCCTCTCCCACCGGCGCCGGTAACGCGGTTAAAGTCCATCAAGACGTTAATCTCTACGCGGGAATTTTGCCCCTAGGACAGTCCCTCACCCATTCCTTAGCTCCCAGTCGTTATGGCTGGTTACAGGTGGCTAGAGGGCAAATAACCCTAAATAGCGTGCATTTACGAGCGGGGGATGGAGCGGCAATTAGCGAGGAAACTTCTGTGGCTATTCAATCTCTAGAAGACTCGGAAATTTTGCTTTTTGACCTAGGGTAGTGGGGTTGAGTGTTAGGAATTCTAGGGGCTAAGTTTTGCCGCCAATTCCCCGGCCGACTTTTAGCCATCAATACTGTCCACCACGCTCAGAAAATCGTTGTGGATTAGCTCGGCGATAAAATTCTCCGGATCGGTGATGGGAACAGTAACGCCTTGGCTGGCTACCATCTGTGCGGCCATCCGAGTCATGAAGTCCTGTCTTGTTTCCGCCATTCTCCCCTGACATTGTTGTAATTTTTCCACCAATTCCAGTGGGGAATCGGCCGCCAGTTTATCCCCCTCGCGGGTGACATAAATTGTCATCTTTCCTACCTCCTAAATGATCGGGAACGAGAATTCGGCACTACTAAACCACTTCTTTTCTCGCTATCATCATTGCTAGTTAGTTAGTCCCATCCTCGTCCGTCTTTCCCTATTTCCATTATTTTTTCTGGCTTGTCGCCTGGTAATTATTATTATCGCCAAAATAAAGGGATAAATTTGTCAATCTTTGTAACGAAAAATCAAGAGAACCTGTTCTCAGGGTATCGCCCCGAATCCTTGCGGAGAAATTTGTTACAATGAATACAAGGGAACTCCCCGCGCCAGAGCCCATCCCTAGTAAAAAATTGGTGGGGTAGGGAGCGCAAGCGAATAGTCCCCATCGGGACGGCATTTGTCAGAGTTCCCCGCTTCCTTTGGTTTTAGGGGGAAAATCCATGAAATCTGGAACATTATTATCGCCCGATCGACCGCTGCCAGAATTTCTCCGGTCAGCTATCCAAGACCGCTTTCCGGGGAAAGCGATCAATGATCTCAGCATCCGCTACTTTGACATCCTCGCCGCCCTAAAAGTGCGGCGATTCCTAAACCTCACGATTTAAGTTTCTGCTTCAACCACCGTTGCATACCACGGTTAAAAAACCATGTACTGTCTTACACAAAGTCCACAGACTTTCGCGACCTTTCA
>NZ_JADBSA010000355.1:0-14790 GCF_020246945.1 Microcystis sp. M113S1
AAATTAAGTCTGTGGGGGGTGGGGTGGGTTCCCAGAAGTCCTCGAAATCTTCTTCTATCAGTGCCGGAGAGGTGGCAGTTTCGTCGCTTTTGGCAATCGTCATTTTTTCGGCCTCTCTAGGTGGGAGTATCCATGTTTTTGCTGATTATTGATCCTATGTTACATCAGAATTTGGGAGTCAGGAGATAGATGTTAGGAGTTGAGAAAATTATCTTCGGTTAACAATGATCAAAACTTTTCTTCTGGGTGCGTTACATTGGGCTAACACAACCGACTAATACTAAAAAGGAGCAATAGATAATCAGTTTTTAATAACCAGATTTAGTATAATATCCTTAAGCTAACCAAAAAACTTGGCTTTATCTTTAACTAATTTTGTCCCGATTCCGGCGGCAATGACTTCAGAGAGAATGCTAATTAAACGATAGATAGCAACGGTGATAAGTACGTTGGCGGCGGGAAATTTTTCTGCGTCTAAAAGTGCGATTACTGTGGCTTCAAAAACTCCTAATCCTCCCGGCGCACCGGGGACAACTAAACCCAATAACCAAGCAAAACTAAAGGTTCCTAAGAGGGGTAAAATCTGAGCGGGGGTAATCATTTTTAATACCATCCAAGCTAAAATAAACCCCGCACCGCGCCACAATAAAAATCCAGTTTCACCCAGGAGAGGTACAAGAGGATATTTAGTTAGATAAACAGGTTCTTGAGCAATCTTTTTCTTTTGGCTAAGGATTTTCAGAGGATAATTTAAAAATTTGGGATGAATGCCGATTAAAATTAATCCTAAAACTAATATCTGTATCCCTAGACTTGAGCTAGATTTCATCCAACCTAAACCACTACCAATAACTGCTATGGCTAAGGCTGCACACACCAGCAATAAAAGTTCTAATACAACGCTTAAACTAGCGGTTCCCCAATCACTTCCTGCTTTATTAATTGCCACAATGCGAGCATAAAAGTGGCCGATATTACCGGGTAGATATTTTCCTAAATTGGTAATCATATAGATGCCAATTCCTGTGGAGGGTTTAATCGGTTGTTGATAGCTTTTGAGTATCCATGTCCACACCCATCCTGCCCAAATTTGAGCGATAATGGTGGTGACAAGTGCCAAGAAAAGAAATAACCAGCCGTGATTTTCAATTCTAACTGAGGTGACGTTATCCCAGTTATTTTTAAGGTTACTGAGAACAAAAAATAAGGTTCCACCAATAATCAGCCAACGTAGAAACTTTTTCAGCATTTCGTTTTTTCCTTTATTCATTTTCTGGAGGAAACCAATTGAGATCGAGCAGATTTTCTAAACTGTAGGGACATTCCCCAGGAAAACTAACTTGATTATCGGTTTTTTCTCTAACATAATTTAAAGCTTTCTGGTAAATACGAGGTAATTCTTTAGTGAGATAATTGCGGAGATTAGTAGTTAAATAAGTGTCGATCTGGTTTTTGAAATTGACGATTTCTGAACGCCAATGACTACGATTATATGTTCTTTCCTCTGTCCAAAACTGTAATAATAAACAATCTCTAATAATTTGCTGTAAAAAACTAGCAACACGAAACTTTTTTTCGTTTCCCAAGTCTTCTAATTCCTCGATTAAGTTTTCTAAGTCTAAAGCGTCAAATCTCTTCGCTTTTAAGAGTTCTATAGTTTCTTCCAACCAGAGAGAATCATCAATTTCGTAGAGAGTTTTTAAGTCGGGAATAACAGTCATTTTTTATCTCCTTTATTCGTAAGATGGTAGCCAATTAGGATCGAGAAGTTCTTCTAAACTGTAGGGACAAGTATTGGGAAAGTTGACTTGATTGTTGGTCTTTTTTCTCACATAACGGATTGCCTTCTGATAAATATTATCAAATTCCTGTTCTAAATATTTCCGTAAACTTGCCGTTAGGTAGGTATTTAATTGATCTTGAAAATTTACCAGTTCTGACTCCCAATGACTTTGATTATATTCTCTTTCCTTTGTCCAAAATTGCAGTAACAAAGCATGACGAATAATTTGCTGTAAAAAACTAGCAACACGAAACTTTTTTTCGCTGCCCAAGTCTTCTAACTCCTCGATTAAATTCTCTAAATCTAAAGTGTCAAATCTTCTCGCTTTCAAGAGTTCGACGGTTTCTTCTAACCAGAGAGAATCATCAATTTCGTAGAGAGTTTTTAAGTCGGGAATAACAGTCATTATCATCTCCTTTATTCATAATGTGGTAGCCAATTAGGATCGAGAAGTTCTTCTAAACTGTAGGGACAAGTATCAGGGAAAGTAACTTTATTCTTTGTCTTTTTCCGCACAAAGAAAACTGCATCTTCATAAATATTAGTTAATTCATTTTGTAAATAATTACGGAGATTGGTGGTTAAGCCTCTTTTTAGCTGAATTTGAAAGTTGACTATTTCTAACTCCCAGTGATCCTGATTATATTCTCTTTCATTTGTCCAAAACTGTAGGAGTAAAAAATGTCTAATAATTTGCTCTAATAAACTGGCAACACGAAACTTTTTTTCGTTTCCCAAATCTTCTAACTCCTCGATTAAATTCTCTAAATCTAAAGCGTCAAATCTTTTAGCCTTGAGCAGTTCTATGGTTTCTTCTAACCAGAGGGAATCATCAATTTCGTAGAGAATTTTTAAGTCGGTAATAACAGTCATTTTTTATCTCCTTTATTCGTAACGTGGTAGCCAATTAGGATCGAGAAGTTCTTCTAAACTGTAGGGACAGGTATCAGGAAAGTTGACTTTATTATCGTTTTTTTGACGAACGTATCGCAGGGACTCAAAGTAAATTTGCTCAAATTCCTGTTCTAGATATTGACGAAGATTTGTAGTTAAATAGCGCTTTAACTGATATTGAAAACTTATTATCTCTGCTTGCCAATGAGCCTGATTATATTCTCTTTCGCTTATCCAAAATTGCAGTAACAAAGCATGACGAATAATTTGCTGTAAAAAACTAGCCACACGAAACTTCTTCTCGTTTCCCAAATCTTCTAACTCCTCGATTAAATTGTCTAAATCTAACGCTTCAAAATTTTTAGCCTTGAGCAGTTCTATAGTTTCTTCTAACCAGAGAGAATCATCAATTTCGTAGAGAGTTTTTAAGTCGGGAATAACAGTCATTTTTTATTTCCCCTAGAATTGGCAATAGTGACCAGTTAAACCGATCACTACAGCTTTTTTACTGTTTAGATACTAGATAATTTTAGCGGAGCGCAGACCGAAAAAGAGACCGAGGGCAATTCCGGTAAAAACGATCAGATAACCCGCCAAAGCAGCAACAGCTAACACAGACATGGTGAAAATCTCCCAAGTAATTTAATCTTTTTTAGCATTGTACCGTTATTCTTGCCCTTCCCCTTCCTCGTCTTCTATATCTTCCCCAAAGCGCTGCTGGGGGGGGATTGCGGCGACAATTGCCTCGATTACCTTGCCGACTGGAACAATTTCTAAGCCCACATCTTCGGGATAAACTTGACCTCTAGGGACAATCGCCCGTTTAAAGCCCAATTTCGCCGCTTCTTTTAATCTTAGTTCCATTTGCGACACTAGGCGCACTTGTCCGCCTAATCCCACTTCCCCGATTAAGACTGTACGCGGATCCACGACTCGATCGCGAAAACTGGCGACAACAGCGATCGCAACTCCCAGATCCGCCGCCGGTTCTTCCACTCCCAACCCTCCTGCGGAGGCAACATAGGCATCTAATTTCGATAAAGGAATACCGACGCGCTTTTCTAAAACGGCGAGAATTTGCTGTAATCGGTTGTATTCTATGCCCGTGGTCGATCTTCGGGGGGAAGCGTAGCTGGTGGGGCTAACTAATGCCTGTAACTCCACCACAATCGGGCGTGTACCTTCACAGGCTACCACCGTCGCCGTACCGGGGGAAAATTCGTCGCGATTGCCTAAAAACAATTCCGAGGGGTTTTCCACTTCCACCAAACCGTGATCCACCATCTCGAAAATACCGATCTCATGGGTTGCCCCAAAACGGTTTTTCACGGATCTTAAGAGACGATGGGAGGCATAGCGATCGCCTTCAAAATATAACACCGTATCGACCAAATGTTCCAAAACTCGCGGACCGGCGATCGCCCCTTCTTTAGTCACATGACCGACAATTAATAAAGTAATATTCTCCCGTTTTGCCACCTGCATCAAGGCGGAGGTACATTCGCGAACTTGGGCGACAGATCCCGGTGCGGAAGTTAACGCCCCAAAATAAAGAGTTTGAATACTGTCAATTACCGCCACCTGTGGGCGTAGAGATTCTAATTCTCGCAAAATTTCCTCTAAATCGGTTTCTGGCAGAACGTAGAGATGATTATCGAGTTCTGAGGTTGATTCAGAGGCTTTTTTCTCCTTGCCATTGCCATTATTTTCCGACTCCACGGCAACCACTCCCACCCCCAAACGGGCAGCCCGCAGTTTAATCTGTTGTCCCGATTCTTCGGCGGAAACGTAGAGGATGCGCGGTAATCTTTGGGCGAGTTGGTTGGTAACTTGCAGTAAAAGCGTCGATTTGCCGATGCCCGGATCGCCGCCGATTAGTACAAGAGAACCGGGGACGATGCCACCACCGAGGACGCGATCAAATTCCCCGTAACCGGAGGGAAAACGTTCCTGTTCATACTGGGTAATTTCCGAGAAGCGAACCGAGATGCGGGGTTGGGGGTTGCGTTGCCCTTTGCCGTTATTTGGGCGACTATTTTGCCATCCTGGGCGATTTACCGCCGGATTATTGCCACCAGCCACCACTTGTTCTTCTAAAGTCCCGTAGGTGTCACAACTGGGGCATTTTCCCAACCATTGGGGAGATTCCGCCCCACAAGCGCTACATATATATATTGTTCGCGATTTCGCCATGTTTTTTAAGAAAAGTTGCAGAAAAGCGGTTTGGGGATCAATTCTCTTGTCAAATTTAATTAAGTATGATATAGGGGAAGCAAGACCCTAAAGTTATTGATAATTGCCATAAAAGAAATAAAATAGGAAATTTAGGCTTAATGATAACGGCAAAAGGATATTCTATAAACAGGAACGCTCGTTATTTAACTTTAAAATTCATCACACTATTTAACTAAGGAGTGTTAAGTCAGTTGGAGAACCAGAAGGAAAAAATTCTCGTTGTTGATGATGAAGCCAGCATCCGTCGTATCTTAGAGACTCGTTTGTCGATGATTGGTTATGAAGTCGTCACCGCCGCCGACGGAGAGGAAGCTTTAGAAACCTTCCGAACCGCTGAACCCGATTTAGTGGTTTTGGATGTGATGATGCCGAAATTAGACGGTTACGGTGTCTGTCAGGAACTCCGCAAAGAATCGGATATTCCTATCATTATGTTAACGGCTTTGGGGGATGTGGCCGATCGAATTACCGGGCTAGAATTGGGCGCGGATGACTATGTAGTTAAACCTTTTTCTCCCAAAGAACTCGAAGCGCGGATTCGTTCGGTGTTGCGTCGGGTAGAGAAAAATGGCGCCCCGGGGATTCCCAGTTCTGGTGTGATTCATATCGGTTCAATTAAAATCGATACCAATAAACGCCAAGTTTATAAGGGGGATGAACGCATCCGTCTGACCGGTATGGAATTTAGTTTACTAGAATTATTGGTCAGTCGATCGGGAGAAGCTTTTTCGCGCTCGGAAATCCTTCAGGAAGTTTGGGGTTATACCCCCGAACGTCATGTGGATACGCGGGTGGTAGATGTGCATATTTCCCGTTTACGAGCCAAATTAGAGGATGATCCCAGCAATCCTGAGTTAATTCTCACCGCTAGAGGTACAGGCTATCTTTTTCAACGTATTCTAGAACCAGACGAGGAATAGTTCTCAGCTATGGCACAAGCTGATCCCGATCGTATTTTAAGACTGTTACCCCTGTTCGCCGGCATCGTCGGGGGTACGGTATTAATGTTTAATCGTTTTGCCACTGCCGATTTAACCCCATCGCAAGCGCGTTCCGATGTGATGGGAGTGATTTTGAGTGGGGTTTTAATTTTGGTGGGTTTAATCTGGCAAAGAGTTCAACCCCGCTTACCGGATGCTGTGGAATTAATCGGGCGCGAAGGCCTGGAATTTGCCCCAGATTTGCCAGAACCGGTTAAAATTGAGCTTGCTTGGGCTTCCCATTTACTTTTAACTAACACCGTGACAAAATCTCTGATCGTTTATTATCGGGGAGAAGTTTTATTACGTCGCGGTATCCTAAGGGAGAATTCTGAAGTTAAAGTTAGTAATATTATCAAAAGAGTTTTAGAAACCGGTAAAGCCGTTTATTTAGTTAATTTAAATTTATATCCCGCTAAAATCGAGTTTGACTATTTGCCAGAAAACACCCAAGGCTTAATCTGTCAACCCATCGGTAAGGAAGGGGTGTTAATTTTGGCGGCCAATGCGCCGCGCAGTTATACTAAACAAGATGAAATTTGGATCGAGGGAATTGCTGATAAATTAGCCGACACTTTCAGTCAGTTTTAGACGATTTCAGTAAGATTTAAGAATTTGGTTCAGATGAGAGTAGGCAATTAGCGGCAGTTATCTCAATGGCGAGATAGCGATACTTTGCCAGCGATCGAAGCTTTTAAAAATCGTTAACTGACAGCCAACTGAATATTTTTTGAAATTTTATTTATCTTCAATTTCTATCTCGTCAATTGTATCATCAGTTAAGCCCAACTCTTTCTTTACGATAAAATTCACCAGCAAATATTTTAAACCAGTCAACGTAATCATCAGCGTCCACATTGCCATACTCTTTTTTTCTTACTAAGGCAAAAGGTGGGGAAGTACAAATCAAATCGACACTCTCATATAGGGATTTCGGCTGATTTTGATTAAACCATCGTACTCAGTAACAGTTGGCACTACTTTATTTTCTAGCTATTTTTCCTAACTGCTAACCCCGATCATCAGTAGGGGGTTGATGTTTCTCGATCAAATCGATCGCCTGGGTGACACTTTCCGGGAAAATTACCACTAAACCCCCCTCAGAAACCGTGCTTAAAGCCTTCTCTAAAGCCTCCGTTTCATCGAGAATAACTTCCGGACGCATACTGGCATTTTCTTGGCTAATTCCCCTGAGAATTAAATCGGCCACTTCCCCCCGTCGGCGACCGCGAGTATCGTTATCTTCCTTGACAATAATTCGATCGAACATTCGCGCCGATAATTTCCCTAATAAAATTAAATCATCATCGCGTCGATCGCCAGGTCCCCCAACCACGCCGACTTTTTCCCCGGACCAATTGCCGACAAAACCGCCGACGGCTTCGTATCCGGCGGGATTATGGGCATAATCGATTAAAGCGTGATGATGTCCCAAGTCAAACAGGTTCATCCTGCCGGGGGTCTGGGCCACGGAAGGTTTAAAAGTTCGGACTCCTTGGCGAATTAACTCGATATCGATACCCTGCACAAAAGTCGCTAAACAGGCGGCCAAGGCGTTAGCAATCATAAAAGGAGCCATTCCCTGCATAGTCACGGGAATATTGACCGCTTCCTCGATTCTCAGCGTCCATTCTCCCTCTAGAATCGACAGATAGCCATTCTCATAAATGGCGGCCATGCCACCGCGACGGATATGGTCGTGAATAATCGGGTTATCGGGACTCATGGAAAAATAAGCGACTCTTCCCTTTACTTTTTCGGCCATACTAACGGTCAAAGGGTCATCGGCATTTAAGACCGCGTAACCCTCGGCGCTAACCACCTCGGCCACAACGCTTTTTACCTTCGCCATCTGTTCGATGGTGTCGATATCCCCGATACCCAAATGGTCGGCGGCCACATTTAACACCACTCCCACATCGCACTGATTAAAGGCTAAACCCGATCGCAGGATACCACCCCGGGCCGTTTCTAACACGGCAATCTCGACTGTGGGCTCCTTCAAAATCATACCGGCGCTGTAGGGACCGGTGTTATCGCCCTTTTCTACCAGATAATCATCGATATATACCCCGTCCGTCGTGGTAAATCCGACTACTTTCCCCGTTTGTCGGCAAATATGAGAAATTAAGCGGCTAGTGGTGGTTTTGCCGTTAGTTCCCGTAATCGCCAGAATCGGCACGCGACTGGGAGTCCCGGGGGGAAATAACATATCGATAACTGGGGCGGCGATATTGCGGGGTAAACCGCGACTAGGGGCGACGTGCATCCGAAAACCGGGGGCAGCGTTGACTTCTACGATTACCCCGTCCACTTCTTTCAGGGGTTTGCGGATATCATCTGTCACCACATCGATACCGGCAATGTCCAAACCGATTAATTTTGCCACTCTTTGGGCGATCCAGACGTTTTCGGGGTGAATTTCGTCGGTACGATCCACGGCGATGCCGCCGGTGCTTAAATTAGCGGTGGCCCGCAGATAGGCGATCGCACCTTGGGGTAAAATGCTGGTTAATTCATAGCCCTGTTTTCCTAGCACATTAAGGGCGGTTTTGTCAATGGTTATTTTAGTTAAAACGTTGGCGTGACCGTCACCCCGGTTGGGATCCCGATTAGTAATTTCGATTAATTCTTCTATAGTTGAGCGCCCATCACCGACGACGTGAGCGGGGATCCGTTCGGCCACGGCGGCGACTTTGCCATTGATGACTAAAATTCGGTGATCACTGCCTTTATAGTACCTTTCTACGATCACGTTGCGGGTTTTCGAGGCGGCACTGGCTAGATCATAGGCTTCCTCTGCTTCCTGTTGATTTTTAACATCGATGCTGATGCCGCGGCCGTGGTTGCCATCGAGGGGTTTAATCACGATGGGAAATCCTCCCACTTCCTCGATTGCCGCTGGCAATTCATCCAAGTATTGAATCACCGTACCCCGGGGGACTGGAATCCCTCCATCCTTGAGGATAGTTTTCGTGCCTTCCTTGTCACAGGCCAACTCAACGGCTAAAATCCCCGAAAAACTGCTTAAAGTGGCTTGAATGCGCTTTTGGTGAACGCCATAGCCCAATTGCACCATGGAACGAGCGCTCAGGAGTAACCAGGGGATATTTCTAGCTTGTGCTTCTTTGACGATGGTTTCGGTACTCGGACCAAGGGCGGCATTATTGCATAAATCGCGTAAATCGGCTAAATCCTGGGCCAATTCTTCCTTAGAATAGGTTCCCGTATCGACAAGGGATTGACACAAACGCACGGCGGCCCGACCTGCATAACGTCCCGCTTGCTCGTCAACGTACTCAAATACCACGTTATAGACTCCGGGGGTGGAGGTGCCTCTAGTGCGACCAAACCCGACGGGAGTTCCTGCCAGTTCCTGCAATTCTAGGGCGATATGTTCGATAATATGGCCCATATAAGTACCAGTGCGGACTCGTTCAAAGAAACCGCCGCGATAACCGGGGGAGCAGTAATGTTCGACTAAACTGGGGAGAACGTCGATTAATCCCTCGTAAAAGCCTGGGATTTCATTCGATGGCTTCTCTGCGAGCTCTTCGAGATCTAGACGCATAACAATGAGCTTGTCGCGACGAATACTCCAGTAGTTGGGACCGCGCAGGGTTTGGGTTCTGATAATTTTCATGATATAGCTGATGTTCGCTGTTGAGAAGCACAAAGAAGCCGTTGTTTATTGTCTGGTTTTCCGAGATTACTAGACTGTTCACTATGAACAGTTTTTCGGGAGTTTTTTTACCCTAATTTAGCGATCACTTGCTGTTTTTTGAGATGATAGCCATCACCGTAGGCAAGAATATGTACCCGCAGATTATGCAGACTCAGGGGTTCGTTAGCGGTGACGTGATGGTGGTTGGTGTGGGACATTTCCCTAGCATCAATTACCGTCACTGTACCGCAGCCGATTACCGTCATCGTGCCATCCCGTTCAAACATAGCGCAGGTATCCTCATCGATGCCAATTCCTAAACGTTCGGGATAACCGGAGATAGCGCTCATTAACCGAGCCATGCGGTTGCGATTGTGGAAGTGTTGATCGACAATGACTTCAGGAATGAGACCTAATCCCATGGCCATATCTACTAGGGCCCGATTGGGTGCTTCCCCGCTGCTGCCCCCAGCAATCATGTGATGACCCATAACGGCGGCCCCGGCGCTAGTTCCGGCCAGAGTCAGTTCTCCCTGTTGCACTCTTTGTCTGATCCTTTCCATCAGGGGGGTATCGGAGAGCAAACCGCATAAACGCAGCTGGTCGCCTCCGGTCATAAATACACCTGTACATTCTTCGATGTAAGCTTGAAATTGGGGGTCTTCTCCCTGTACACGATCGCGAATATCGATAACTTTGACGTATTTTGCTCCCATTTCCTCGAAAATCTTCTGATAGCGATCGCCAATTAAAACCGGTTCTCTGGAAGCGGAGGGAACAATAGCGATCACCGCTTCGCTACCCCCGGCGCGATTCCAAAAGGTGTGCAGTATCTCTTTACCGTGGACTTTATCCTCGGCACCACCAATGACTAAAATCGCCGTTTTGAGAGATATGGGGGTAGGATTTTCGTGGTGTTGGGTTTCTAGCTCGATGATCATGTCACTGAACGAATAGACATTTTTAGGGATGGAAGGTTTTTCGGGAAGATGGACAAGTATCTTGATGTTATTTTCCCTGAACGGTTGACGGAAAAAAATGCGGTTTAGGAATATTTTTCGGGACATCAAGCAATAGTAGAGGCGATTTTAGCAATTTTCTTCGAGCCACTGGCAATGACGGACTGTTAGTTAACTTTAAGTCTAGGCTAGACTTCGATCACTCAAGCTAGAGCCAGAAAAACCCCTAGACAGTACAGCATAGTCTATCATGTTATCGAGATAGACTAGCGCCAAATTAGCAAGATTTTAACCGATCGAACCGTGACAAAATGATACATTAAACACTATCCCAGTCTAGGCCTTAATTTTTCCCGTGCAGTTTGACATCATTACTCTCTTTCCCGATTTTTTTACCTCACCGCTGCAGTCGGGGTTGTTGGCAAAAGCTCTCGAACGCGACATCGCTAGGGTAAATTTGCTCAATCTCCGGGATTTTGCCCACGATAAACACCGTCGTGTCGATGATGAACCCTACGGTGGTGGTGTGGGAATGTTATTAAAACCAGAGCCAATTTTTGAGGCGATCGAGTCTTTAGAAATTTTACCACCCCGGGAGATTGTGCTGATGACTCCCCAGGGGGAACCTCTCAATCAAGCTTTACTGAAAACTTGGGCCGGTAGTTATCAGCAGTTAATTCTCATCTGCGGGCATTATGAAGGGGTAGATGAGCGGGTTTGTGAGCATTTGGTGACTAGAGAGGTATCTTTAGGGGATTTTGTCCTAACTTGTGGGGAAATCCCTGCTTTAGCGATTATTAACGGGGTGACGCGGTTGTTACCTGGGACGGTAGGTAAGGCAGAATCGTTGAAATTGGAGAGTTTTGAGGCAGGTTTATTGGATTATCCCCAATATACTCGGCCGCCGGTCTTTCGCGGTTGGCAAGTGCCGCCGGTTTTGCGATCGGGTAATCATCAGTATATCGCCGATTGGCGCTATCAACAACAACTCGATCGCACTAAGGAACGTCGTCCGGATATCTGGCAAAAATGGCTAGAGGAACAGGATTAATCCCCCAAAATGCTGGCTCGCTGCCTACAATTTCAGGTGATTAAGGGCTAAATTCCGTTGTTGGAGAGCGAATTGATGGCTAGGCTCTAGTTGTAGGGTTTGGTTAAAAGAAACCACTGCTTCCGAGAAACATTTTAACTTGTAGAGACAACAACCCCGTTGATACCATGCCTCAGCCTTTTGGGATTGTAACTGTAAAGCCTTATTATAAGCGGCGACCGCTTCACTGAGTCGTTCTAATTCCCGTAAAGCTTCGCCTTTGCTAAACCAAACATTAGCATCGGATTTAATGGCCAGGGCTTTATTATAGGCCGCTAGACCTTCGGCATAACGTTGCATCCGACATAAAATCATGCCCTTGTAATGCCATGCTTCCAGATAATCTGGCTGCAGTTGAATTGCCTTATCCCAAGATGCGATTGCGGCGCTGATTTGTCGTAAATTAGCTAAAGCGATGCCGCGATAAAACCAAGCCCGAGCATTATTATTCTCTAATTGAATTACCTGATTAAAAGACCCTAAAGCTTCGGGAAAACGCCCTAATCTTTGCAAGGCCAGACCGCGATTATACCAAGCATTGACAAAATTGGGCTTTTTTCGCAGGGACTGCTGATACAATTGAACTGCTTCGCGATGCTGCCCCAAATCGAGGTGTGCGTTACCGCGATAAAACAGCTCCTCTGGTGAAATTTCCCTGATTAAAGCTTGTTGGTGACGCAATTGCAGTAACTGTTTTATGGCATCTAAAACTTCTGCTGCCGAGGGAAAGCGTTGGCGCCAGTCATAACGGGTCATTTTATCGATAATAACTGCTAGATCATCTCTAACATCGGCCTGATCGCGCCAAGCGATTTCTCCGGTTTCGGCATCTTCGGGAAATTGCGTCGGGTTGAGACCAGTTAAGGCTTGAATAGCGATGATTCCCACGGCATAGACATCGCTAGACAATCGCGGTTTATTTTGCGCCTGTTCACTAGGCATATAACCAGGGGTGCCAATCCCAATGGACACACTGGTCTGTTTTGCTTTTAGCCATTGAGTCCCCACTTGTTTGACTCCACCAAAGTCGATTAAAACCAACTTGCCCTCGTGGCGACGGATAATATTATTGGGTTTTATATCTCGGTGAATGATATTATTTTGGTGGACAAAAGCCAGAACTTCCAAGATATCTTTTAATAACTGAATTACCTGACTCTCTTCTAAACGCTTACCATTAGAGATTTCCTGACTAAGATCGTGACCATCGATAAATTCTTGAACGATATAAAAAGACTTATTTTCCTGAAAACTGGCGAAAAATTGCGGTATTTGAGGATGATGGCCGAGTTTTTCTAAAGCTCTGGCCTCACTCTCAAATAATCCTATAGTAACTTCGTTAACCACTTGGGGCATTAACTGTTTGACCACACATTGAGGACGGCCGCGGCGATAGTTATCTTGGGCTAAAAAAGTTTGACCAAAAGCCCCTTGACTTAGGGGTTTAATAACTTGGTAACGTCCCCCGATAATTAGTTTCATGGTAGCGATAGGATTATCTTTGCCCTAGAGCAGCTTGACAGGACAGTTAACAACCAAAGGGGTTAACTTGCTCATGCCCATCTTGCCATTTAATTCATATATTACATCAATTGTCGTCAGAAGCGGGTAACGCGACTCGAACGCGCGACATTCACCTTGGGAAGGTGACGTTCTACCACTGAACTATACCCGCTAAAGTCTTCCTAATCATAGCATTGACCCCCCAGCCAGAGCAACGGCCCTAGGCTGTTTTCCATCACCGCACCAGTGCAGTTTGTCGGCAAAACTGGCCCAGTCGCAATTTAACATTTTTTCCTGACAGGACAGTAGGGCTTTTTCTAGCTGTTGCTCGGCATTTTTTCGGCTTTATAGCGGCTTTTGTCGATAAACCCCAAAAATAACATCTAAGCCCCCCCAAGTACAGCCAAGGGCAGGAAAACCGTGATGGAGAACATTTTTTTGATCGCTTGCCTTAATCGCTGCTGCTGTTGGTAAAATCCAGTCAACCATCGCTCATAGCTGACTAGCGCAGGAAACTGCCCCCATTAGTCCCACTTCGGTATTAAGAACGATATAAACGGGAATATTGCTTAATAGCTCCCTCATCCGACCTTTAGCCCGAAAAGCCTTCATAAAGCTACCCTCGGTCATTAGGGGAAGATTTTTGGCCGCAATCCCTCCCGCGATGTATAATCCTCCGTAGGGAAGCAACTTGAGGGCTAAATTGCCCGCTTCCGCACCGTAGGCCTCGACAAAGATTTTCATGGTTTGATAACAGAGATAATCCGAGTCATCTTGGGCAAAACTGGCAATTTTAGCCGCTAAATCGACGGTTTTTTGCGGTTTACCCATTTCTTCTAACCAAGTGCGGTAAATTTCCGCCATGGCCGGTGATGACTGACTATAGTTACTATCGTGGAGAAATCGATAGATAGAAGTGATTCCTTGCCCGGAAACCACTCGCTCCACCGAAATGCGCTCGATATTATAGAGTTCCAAGAGATAATTTAATAGTTGATATTCTAAACTCGATCGAGGGGCAAAATCGGCGTGGGAACCCTCACTACCAAACACCCGATATTTACCTTTCGAGATAGGAATCAAAAAACCCTCTCCTAACCCAGTTCCTGCACCAATAACCGCAATCGGGGCCTCTGGTACTGCCGGGGCCGACTGTAGATTGTGCAGCTCCTCTGGGGCTAATCCTAACACCCCATAACCGATCGCCGCAAAATCATTAATTAATTTTACTCGCTCAATCTGCAGCTCCTGGCTTAGGCGATCGCCAGTTAGGAACCAACTTAAATTAGTCAATTCGGAACTATTGTTAACCACTGGACCGGCAATACCGAAACAGGCTTTTTCCACCGAGGGAATAGTGACTTGTCGGGCCAAAAACTGCTGGACGATCGGCACCAGATCGGGGTATTGTTTACTAGGATAAATTTCTTGATCGAGAGTAGTTAGCCGGGGTTGGGGACTATCGGCTGAGTTTTGGCAATCCACTAAACGCAGGATTGTTTTAGTTCCCCCGATATCTCCCCCTAAAAGAATCGTCATGTTGGTTTTTACCTCAGTTTGTCCCCATAATTATAGTTTTTTTACCGCTTCTCCCCAGGTAAATTTAAAGGCCACTAATTCTATACTATAGTTAAACATGGTAATGCCTAAGCCCTAATTAAGGATTGATTAATCGTCGCTCC
>NZ_JADBSA010000356.1:0-24800 GCF_020246945.1 Microcystis sp. M113S1
ACCAATAAAGCTGAGAGGGAATCCGAACTAGGGAAGTATTCGGAGGTCTGTGCCAGATTGTGTCTCGGTGCGGTAGTCTCTACTTGCGTCGCCTAAATTGGTCTAGGCAAGCCCCGTCCCTTTTAGGGCGGGGTTAGTGACCGGTGTTTTCTCTAGCATCGATCGCTCACTTTTACTTAGTTGCTTAAGCAAATTTTACCAGGCTGACAAAAAAGCCTGAAAAATCAACATAATAACTTCCTAAATTTTACGATCTAATTGCTCATCAAGATGAAGTGTAACCTAATTTGGTATCGACCACCGACTCCCCAAAACGAAAACTGCCTACCTGATCATCAAGATAACTGCTGTAAGAAACCCGTTTTCTTGATCTGCTGCTAGAATTCAAGTAGATTGGAGGAAAATATATGGAGCCGGCAAACACCTTAGATGCTCTAATACTCAAAACCATCATCAAGGAAAGCGTCTGCGAAGTTATGCGGGAAGAATGGTTTAAATTCTTCGAGATTCTGATTCCCTATGTTGATGATATAGAACAGGCTGACATAGAAGCAAACTTTAATCCTGTTGATTACAAAGACGACGACTTCGTTGATATTACAGGCTGGTTTGATCGTGAAGATCAGGATCAGTAAATCAGCCAATAAATTTTTGGAGAAACTAGATGCCAATGGCCGAAAATCTGTTTTGACTAAAATTGGTATTCTCAAAACCTGCCTTGAAACTCAAAACGTTTATCCCCCTGAAGAACTTGATATCAAAAAACTTAAAGGTGAGTTAAAAGGATTCTCCAGAATTCGTGTTGGCAAAATGCGAGTTATTTTTGAAATCGGCAAGGAGACAGACGAAATCTTTATTTATGAGATTAACTTTAGAGGCAATATTTACGATTAATTAAGCGATTAGCAACGTTCGGATTTACCAATTATTTTCGATACTTCTTTCCGCAGCCATCTAACTTTCAGGGGTTAATTTAGCCAATACTGCTTCTTCTTCGTCAGCAAAGTATCCAGCTTTGAGAGTTCAAAAATGAGAAAAATAGGGATGAAGTTGCCTAAAATCTCTTTATGCTTAGTTCTCCTGACTACTGACTACTGGCTCCTTACTCCTCTCTCTGAGGTTTACTGATTACTGGTCACTGATTACTGGTCACTGATTAGAGAATACCTGCATTAGAAAGACCGAGAACCAGTCCCGCACCGAGAATATGGCCAAAACTCATGGTAGCCAATAATTCCGGCAGACCGAAGCTTTTTTTCGAGGCTAACTGCGGCAAGGGTAAAGCAGGACCTGCTCCGGTATTTTGGATGGCAAAATAACCGATAACGAACGCTACTAGGTTAGCTAACGTCATGGTAATGCCGACGGATAAATTCCAGGGAATGGTTTGAGCGGTGGCTAAAAGTAAGGCAGAAGGGATCATTGGCGCTCCAGTCTTGATAAGATTTTGTTAACCACAGGGCATTATAAAAAGCTCTTAACCCGAAACTGCTTTTTGTTTGAATACTTAACAGTTTTTGTAACGTTTTGTGAATAAGATTAAATGCGAATTAAAATTTGCGGCATTACCCAACCAGACCAAGGCCGAGCGATCGCTACTTGCGGAGCTACGGCTTTAGGTTTTATCCTCGTACCTAGTTCGCCTCGTTACGTCAAAATCGAGCAAATTAACGCCATTATCGCCGCAATACCCGACAAAATTGATTTTATCGGGGTTTTTGCCGACGAGCAACCCGAAATTATTCAGCAAATAATTATTAAAACACCCTTGACAAGTGTGCAGTTACATGGTAGGGAATCTCCCGAATATTGCCAAAGGTTGCGGCAATTATTACCCGACCGGGAAATTATCAAAGCTTTGCGGATCAAAGACAGAGAAAGTTGGGAAAAGTCGGCAATTTACTTCAATAGCGTCGATACTTTACTTTTAGATGCCTACCATCCCCAATTGCTCGGTGGTACGGGGCATACCTTAGACTGGCAAGCCTTAGCCAGTTTTTCGCCCCCCTTGCCCTGGTTTCTCGCCGGAGGACTCAACCCCGATAATATTGGTGAAGCTTTAACTCGGCTGCACCCCCAGGGTATTGATGTGTCTAGCGGCGTTGAGCGATCGCCTGGTGATAAAGACCTCAAAAAAGTCGCCCTCTTGCTAGAGCGACTGCAAACATTCCGTTATTAGGGGATAGGGGATAGGGGATAGGGGATAGGGGATGGGGGATAGGGAAATTTCAACTAAATTACCCCATTTCCCCATCTCCGGGACTAGAAGAAATTGGGTTTATGACGGATCAGGTTAAGATACTCCTCGCGGGTTTTTTGCTCGTCTTGGAAGACTCCTAACATGGCGCTGGTGACAGTCCAGGAGCCCGGTTTCTGCACCCCGCGCATTACCATGCACATATGGGTTGCTTCCATGACGACGGCAACCCCTTGGGGGTCGAGAATTTCTTGAATCGCTTCGGCAATCTGACGGGTGAGGCGCTCTTGGACCTGTAAACGACGGGAATACATTTCCACAATGCGGGCCAATTTACTTAATCCGACCACCTTTTGGTTAGGAATATAGGCAACGTGGGCCCGCCCCATGAAGGGTAACATATGATGTTCACAGAGACTAAAGAAGTCAATATCGCGCACTAATACCATCTCATTATGACCTTCATCGAAGATCGCACCATTAACGAGGGTTTCTAGGGATTGTTGATAGCCTTGGGTGAGAAACTGCATCGCTTCGGCCACACGCTTGGGGGTTTTTAATAAACCTTCTCTTTCGGGGTCTTCCCCCACCGAGATCAGGATATTTCTGACCGCATCCATCATCTGTTCTTTGTTTTCGTCGGAAGTTGGATGAATTTGAGCGGTTTTGCCATTGTGGGTGTTGCGATCGGGGCGAGTGGTCACGCGTGCTTGAATAGCGTCGGTTAAATTACCGTTTAAACCGTTAGAAGAAGCTATGGTCATAATGAAGATGCCTGTAGGCGAATTGATTGATAAATAGAAGTATTTCGGGTTATAATGCCCCCGCACTGGGCATAATGGTCATCGTTTCCACTACGGCCTGTTTGGGCAGTAACACCGCTTGCAGAATGGCCTGAGCGATGATATCCGGGGTTAACATGGCCGAGCGATCGAAATCTGCTTTGACGCTATCGCTGTCCCAGATGGGAGTATTGACAGCCCCGGGGGTGATAATCGTGACGCGAATGGCGTTGGCCCGCTCCTCGATGGCTAAAATGCGAGAAAATGCCACTAATCCAGCTTTGCTGACACTATAAGCCCCCCAATCAGGAAAAAAATTATCGGCGGCGATCGAGGAAACATTAACGATCGTGCCTCCCCCCTGTTGACGCATGGCTGGTAAAATCCCTTGCACACACTGGTAAACACTGGTTAAATTCAGGTCGATCACCCGCTGCCAGTCTGACAAAGGTGTGTCGGCCAAGGGGTTTGTGTAACCCATGCCAGCATTATTGATCAGGATATCGATCGGTCCGGATTCTTGGGCGATTTTAGCGATACTAGGAGCTACTTCCAGGATATCTGCCAAATCTAAGGGGTAAGCTTGGGCTGATACGCCTAAATCTGCCGCCATTCCCGCCACGGTTGCCAATCTTTGCTGATCGCGACCGATTAAAACCAGATTAATTCCCGCCTTGGCGAAAGCGAGGGCGGTTTCTTTGCCGATGCCGCTGCCGGCTCCGGTGATCAGCGCTCGCTGTTGACGAATAACAGAGTTCATGGTATAGTTTGAAGTCTCTTAATTCTTGGTAGTTAGGGCAAAATTTTGGCGGTCGGGGGAACCCTAGAAAAGTTTAAGGGAGTTGGGTTAGATCGGAGCAATTTTTCTCGCACCAAAATTGCTGCAGCCCACCCGGGTGGGGGGAAGCATTGACTATCGGGTAGGTTCAAGATTAAGAATCGTTACAAAATTTTACCTAGCCAATTATAGCACTGTTAAGTCAGGGATCACTAATTTTTGTGTATATCTAGATATCTAACCAGCGAGGGGAAAAAGCGGACTGGTGGGCGAGAATTCTTGAGGCTGTCTTTGTCTGTAACTCGCTCCCCCCGCGCTCAAAACTACTCACCAGAGGAGATGGCAGCGGTGGGTTGAGTGCGATTGACAATCACCACTCGATCGCCGATAACGGGACTTCTAGCGAGGAGACTTCCCTCGTTATCCCTCATTTCCAAGCGGCGAAAATCGAGACTTTGGCAACGTTGAAAAACCGAATTAGCCAATTTATCCTGTTGTGATGCCTCCAGACTATACCAATTATCGCCCAAAATAACTACTAGACGACTAGCCAAAAAATCCGCTTCTACGGTAGAAATAATACCGGCGGGATAACGAGTAGTTAAATCGGTAATTTCCTCTTGAATGGCTGCGACTAAACTTTGTTCGGGAGTTAATCGCGGTTTTGCTTTGGTAATCGGGACGGGAATCGGTGCCTCTGGTGCGATTAATTCTGGGGGAGTTTCGATAATTTCCCCGGCAGCCGGGGAAGGACTAGAGACAACTTCAGGCATATTTTCGGCAATTTCCGCCGGATTTTTCGGTAAACTGACCACAGCTACTAATAGGATAGTGACTAAACTTCCTGTTAACAAGCCGGTAATTAACCAATCAGGAATTTTTTCGCTAATTCCCCCCGGTAAAAGTCGGCGAATTTTGCTCAAAATCGTCGTCCACCACCCTTCCACCTGCTCGAAATCCGGTAAAATATCGTCGATTCCCTCCGCTGCTTCGATTGGAGAATCTGGGGTTAAACTTTGCTCAACTCCTGCGAATTCGTCTGGTTTTAAAGCAGCGGCTAACTGTTGCGTTGAGTTAAGAAGATTATCAACAGCAACTTTTGGGGGTAACACTGTCCCCGTTCCCGTGTTAAGTTGGGAAACGATCGAATTTAACTGCTCGATCGCCTCTTGTAGTCGGATCACTGTTTCTGCTTGGCTGAAATTCTCTCGCTCATTTGGTTGAGTCATAATCTTTGTTAACTCGCTGCCATTCTTTTTCAAAATATCATTCTATGCGCCGTTTTCTCGGTTTTTTAACCAGTATTTTGCTTGTCTTCCTGACTGCTTGTGGTAGTGTCACTCCCCCGCAAGAATTTGCCCCCGACGGAGAAATCGTCGCCAAAGCCCTTTTATTACAATTTCGTCACACATCCGATCGCCTTAGTCAATCTTTACAGATCGATGATCCGCAGGTAAAAATTGCTAAAATTAATGTCACCAGTCTGGAACCGCTTTATGTGGGCAATTTACCCGCTTATCACTTGCAGGGAGATTATGATCTAACTCTACAATTGCCCCATCAAAAAGATAGCAAACAACACAACAATTTTGATCTTTATTTACAAAGACAGATCGAGGGGAAAACTTGGCGTTTACTCGAAGAAGTTGCCTCACAATGGCGCAGCTATTTAGTGAAATAACCGGAAAAAGCCCGGGGATTTTGCTATAGTCTATGATCAACAGCAATGATAATCCTCAAAGGGAAAATTTAGCGATTATGATTACCTGTCCTCGTTGTCAGCACAAGGTCGATAGTCAAGCCTTGCAATGTCCCTACTGTTTTAATATTTTCAAGGCCTATGGTCATCCCGGCATGACCCTGCATCAAGCTGTCACCGGCGAGTTTTTATGCCAAACTTGTCTTTATCATGGCGATGATAGCTGTAATTTTCCCCAACGTCCCTACGCCACCAGCTGCACTTTATACAAAAATAGCCAAATGATAGCAGAAAAAATTCCTCCTCTCCCTCTCCCTAGGGTTTTTAAAAATTGGTGTCTCAGAAATAAGGGATTATTGCTATTATTAACCCTGATTTTGGGCAGTATTGCCCTAGCTTTTATAAACTCACGTCGTTAATTTTCTTGCTGGCGATCAAGCCTTGATATAGCTCTAGATCGAACCAGAAAGTTGTGCCAATTCCCACTTCACTAATCAAATTAATTTGACTATAGTGCTTTTCAATAATATTTTTGACGATCGATAATCCTAATCCCGTCCCTTCTAGGGTATGAACGCGATTTTCTACCCGATAGAAGCGATCGAATATGGCACTTTGATCCTCGGCATCGATGCCAATACCAGTATCGGATACTTCCACGCGAATTTTGGGAGTTTCTTGGGGATTATCTCTGCTTATTTTATAGGCACGAATCACCACTTTACCGCCAGCAGGAGTAAATTTTAGGGAGTTACCGACTAGATTAGTTAATACCTGTAAAAGTAGATCATAATGACCTAAAATTGGTAGTAAATTGGCTTCAATTTCCGAGCTTAATTCTAGTCCTTTATCCCTAGCATTGAGTTGATAGGTTCTTAGGGTTTGTTCGATTAATTGTCCGATATCGATCGCATCTAAGTTATAGTTACGGGAGGATTCTAAGCGAGAAAGATCGAGAACATCATTAACCAAACGAGTTAAGCGATCGGTTTCATGATTAGCGGTTTCTAAAAACTCTCTTTTTTCTGTATCGCTGAGATCCTCACCAAATTCTGTCAGGGTTTCAATAAAAGATTTGATGTTAAATAAAGGGGTTCTTAACTCATGGGAAACATTGCTGATAAATTGACTTTTTGCCTCATTTAATTCTGTTTCTCTGGTGATATCCTGTAGCGTCATGGCAATTCCCCGGACATTCTCCCGATGCTGATCGAATACCTGAGTTAACAAAAGGCGAATTGTCCGGGTTTTCGGGTTAGTTAAAGATAATCTAAATTCTGCTGGGGAATAGTTATTATTTTCCTGATCAATAACAGCATTTTTCTGATTTTGATTAGCCGATTCTTCTGGTTGGAGGGTTTCTCCTGCCGCAATTTGATAGAGAGGTTTAGTTAGTCTAACCGTTAACTCCGAAGGAAAAAGATGTAGAACATTTTGACCGATAATTTCCCGATCTTCCCAGCCAAATATTTCCCGAGCTGCGGGATTAATTAATAATAATTGAAAATTCGTATCTAAGAGAATTGCTCCATCAGCAATAGTGGACATTAACGTATCTAGTTTAGCTTTTTCGGCGGTCATTTCTTCGATATTTTGTTCTTCGTATCGTTCTAACTTTTCCGCCATTTCATTAAAACTGAGAATTAATTCTCCTAACTCTCCTCCCAGGGGTAAATCAACGCGCTGCTTAAAATTTCCTGCTGCAATATTTTTGACCCCGACTAATAACTCCTTGATCGGTTTGGTGATAGTTAAAGCATTAAAAACCGCCCCCAGAATCACCATAGCCCAAATCGAGACAAAAACGGCAATAGTCACATCACGGGTTAGATTAGAAGAAGCGACCACAATAGCGTTAGGATTGATCCCGATCGCTAATACTCCCAAATATTTGCCTTCATGATTTAAGGGAACAAAGACATCGGTTACTTCACCGTCGGGGGTTTTATGCTGACGGACGAGGGGAGTTTCCGCATTTTCGCCATAATTTTCTGGTAATTGAATGCGACGCTCAATCGTCAGGGAGTTCTTAACTTCGGCGGTAGAATAGGGAATGCCGAAAAATATCTGACCCTCCTCGTTAGCGTAGATCAAATAACGCACACTGGAGGTACTACTATAAAAACGGGCTGAAAAACGGGCTAAATCGGTTAAATTGTCCTCAGCAATCAGAGGGGAGACATTAGCGGCTAATAACAGCCCTAAATCCCGACCAAAACGGGTATCATTGAGACGGACATCCTGCTGGATCGTGTTAACCGCCCAAAAGGTTAAACCACTCATCAACAAAGAAACGGCTAAAGTAGCCGCGGCCATTAATTTAGTTTGGAGAGTGAACTCGGACCACCAACGGGCGATCGCTTCTCGGAGAATGAGCAGAAAATTAAACACGGTTAGGCAGGATTAATCGGTGTTCTTGAGGAGTCTATCGCTCAAATCGCGGGTTAACACGATCATCTTAACTCATTATTAAGCTGGTAGCGGTTAAGCTGGCAGTAATCTCGCCTAAGTCTCCGAGAAAGTCAAGAAATGCCCAAAAGCGCCCAGAGTTCTAATTTTAGCTACCCCTGGTACTTCTGTGGTGTAAATACTGAACACACCTAAATTTTGCCGTTGACTAGAGGTTTCGATCGCTGGTTTTAAGATTTGATTTTTGATCAGATTTCTGGCTGCCACTGGTAAAGAATCGATCGAGTCACAGAGACTGATTTTCTCGCAAGCGATTTTGTCGGCATGAGCGAGAAGTTTTTCCGAGGCGTATTCGCTGTAAAGTTCTTGGGGTGGATTGGTAAATCCCATAATCCCCGCTACCACCCCCAAGGCGATCGCTCCCTTGAAGAAATTACCCCCCATAGCTACTTAGCTCCTTAATTTTGTCTTCTCCACTCTATTTTGACAAGACATTTTCGATCTGGCTAGGGAGCGGTGTTAATTTCTTAAGCCAATACCGGGTGCATAGCACTCTAGTACATTTCCCGTGAGACTGCAACTAATTAACAGATAATCACAGTGAGAACAGGCGGTGCTAACGAGATGGTGTTCTAAAATATGCTGTCTTTCGGCAAAATTTCCACAATTAGGACAGCGTACCTGTTGCAGGGTGATCATAGCAAACCTCATTAATTAGTTATCTTTTGTATATAAAGCTAGGGCTCTCTTAGATTTGGTGGGTAAAATGTATTCTAAGATACATTACTCCTAGCGAGTGAGTGGAACGAACCACAAAGACACAAAGGACACAAAGATCGATCGATACTATGTAAGTTAAACTGATCACACAGAAACCAGAAGAGCCAAGCTAGTTTTTCTTGATCCCAATCGGTTTAAGTCTATTTTTTCCTTGATCCCCATTATGGAGTCGCTCATCTGATCTTGCTAGTAATTTTTACTAAACTTTGCAATTTTTCTTGAAAATTTTAATAATTTCTTTCTGGTGTTTTTTACCGTGATCGGATATATGTCGGTAATTTTGGGCAAGAGAACCAGTAAGTGAACTTTTAAACTGCCGATCCCTTACTGCTATAATTACGGCTGAGATTATTGATTATCCTATGAAGTACGCTCTGGTTCACGAGTGGTTAACCCCAAAGGCGACGGGGGGATCAGAATTAGTGGTTAGGGAGATTTTACAATGTCTAGAGGCGGATTTATACGCTTTGATCGATTTTGAGTCCACCAATCCCGATAGTTATCTCTATGGTCGCTCGATCGGGACAACTTTTCTGCAAAATTTCCCGAAAGCGAGAAATGGCGTACAAAAATACTTACCTTTTCTTCCCCTAGCGATCGAGCAGTTAAATTTAGAGGATTATGATGTAATTTTATCCTCCTCCCATTGTGTGGCTAAAGGGGTTTTAATTCGACCGGATCAGGTGCACATTTGTTATTGTCACACTCCGATGCGTTATGCTTGGGATTTAACTTTTGACTATCTAGCTAATAGTAAGTTAGGACAGGGATTACCCGGTATTTTCACCCGTTATCTCTTGCATGGGTTGCGTCAGTGGGATGTGATTTCTGCTAATCGTGTGGACTATTTTCTGGCTAATTCCCACCACACCGCTAGACGAATTTGGCGCTGTTATCGACGGGAGGCAAAAGTCATTTATCCTCCCGTACAAATCGAGCGTTTTCCCTACCAAGAGAAAAAAGAAGATTTTTATTTAGTAGTCTCTCGTTTGGTTAGTTATAAAAAAGTCCCTTTAATTGTGGAAGCGTTTAATCAATTGGGATTACCCCTAGTGGTTATTGGAGATGGTCCACAAATGTCTTTAATCCGACAGTTAGCGAGGAATAATATTCAGATTTTAGGTTCCGTGTCCGATCGAATAGTAGCAGAATATATGTCGAAAGCAAAAGCGTTTATTTATGCTGCTTGTGAGGATTTTGGTATTGCTTTAGTGGAAGCGCAAGCTTGTGGTACTCCCGTGATTGCATTTGCTGCCGGAGGTGCTTTAGAAACCGTGCGAGAGCTGCGGGAAAATTCTCCCCAGGGAACAGGATTACTTTTTGGGGAACAAAATCCCCAATCCTTGCTGGAAGCGGTTAAATATTTTGTTGATCACGGTGATAAAATTGATCCAGAAAATTGTCGGCAACAGGCTAATAGATTTACTCCAGAGGTTTTTAGAAATGCTTACAGTTTGTTTATAGAGGAACAAATTAACTTAATGGTCAAACAATCCTAGCACTATAGCTGATCTTATTTTTTGTATTCTCAATTACGATTCACCCACAAATATGAGAATTTATTTTCACTTTTAGCACAGCCGTTTCTCTGATACATGAGGCTTGTTTTTGCCTCTGAAATGCTTGATTAGCCAAGATTAATCCGTACTTCACCTTTACGAGAAGGCCCTGTCTGATTGACAAAATTAGATAAAAAGACGATACTTGTGATCGAAATAATTACTGGATGAGATTCTATGAATATCCCTCAAAAACTGAGTAAAGATGCTTTGATACTGACGGCCGCTATCAATCCAGGAGCTACACCTTACGTCAAGATGTCCGATCCAGAAGAACGATTGTTTCAGTATTTATGTAGTTTAGTTTCCTGGATTCAATTTTCTAATATTTCACCAATTATTTTTTGTGAAAATACTGGCTATGACTACGACTACAGCCAAATTATTCAAATGGCTAAAAATTTTAATAAACATTTGGAAATTTTATTATTTGTAGGTAATAATGAGTCTTATAAATATGGCAAAGGCTGGGGAGAGGGCAAAATTATTGAATATGTATTTAAAAATAGTAAAGTTTTGCATCAGCAGAATCGTTTTTACAAAATTACTGGTCAATATTTTTTAAAAAATTGCAATGAAATCATCGATTTACACCAAGAATATGATAATATTTTCGTTCAAAGTAAAATTCGAGAACAATACTCCGATAGATTATACAAATATCCTCCAAATATTAGCCCAACTGAAGCTTTAAGAATCACCTATCGCTCTTTAAAAAAATCTTTATTCTATCTCAAAACAGGACAGGGATTTAGTAGACCAAACGTGGATTATCGAATTAAAACATTTTTCTATAAAGCTAACATTAGATTTTTTCAAGAAAATCTTCTAAAATCTTACAAAAAAGTCAATGATCCAGAAGGATATGTTCTTGAAAAAGTTTATTGTGATGACTTAAAAAATCGAGACTTTTTACAAAATTTTCTCCTCAAACCTCAATTTATCGGTCGTTCAGGTACAGGAGGACACTTACTCAGCGGCTTAGATTATGACGAATCTATTAAAACACTAGCGAGAAGCTTAATGACTTAATCAAAAGATAAATTTACCTGCTGGTAAATTATAATAAATTTACCAGCTTGTCGAGTTGAGGGAATTTTGTCAGGACGAGGAGAGAAGAATCACGGCTGCATACTAGGAAAGAATCAAAGTTGTTGCTTATATCGACTCAGGTTAGCGAGGACTGTAGGGTTTTTGTAGAATAAATATAACTTGTGATGACAGAAAAGGGAGGATTATAGCCGTGCCTTGGAATCGAGTTAATCAATGGGTAGAAAGACGCTCTTTAGGGGCCTTAGAATCAGCTTATCAGAGAGCGCTGAAAATTAAAGCGATCGAAGATAAACATTTTGGGGGACAAAAAATTTCCCCGGCTGCCGTGGGAGGAAAAAGTGTTTATGATTACTTTCAAAGTACCCTAGAACGAGAATTATTACAGATACGTCTCGATTTAACTCAAGTGCGTCTGGGTAATTTTCTTAACCCGCAAACTAACCCAGAAAATAATAACATCCTAGAGACTTTAAAGGCGATCGAGGATATTATTGGTAAATATCGCCTAGATTTAGAGGAATTGCTGCCCCCATTACCCACAAATCAAACCCCAAATCTGCCTAATGCCAATCTCACTGGTGATACCCCCAGGGATAAAAATAACCAGACAATTTCTCCTGCAACCAGTAATAAATTTTTTAACTTCCGGCAAGAATTAACCCCAGAATACGAACAAACCGTTATTAAACAACTCCGTACCCTGCGACAACAGCAACGGATTGCTATTCGTTTTATCCTGATTATTATTTTAGTTCCTCTCTTGGTGCAGGTTATTAGTAGAAACTTTATTTTTAGCCCTATTTTAAACTATTTTGGTGTGGATAGAGCGAAAATATCAGAAGTTTATATTTCTCAGGAAATTGGCGAAAAATATCTCAGGGAATTTGCTAGACTTCAAGAAATTGAAGAAATCAAGCACGTTTTAGGAGTAGCAAAAGCAGGGCATGAATCAGAAGAAAATTTTCAAGAACAGGTGCAGGAATTATTTAAAGAAGCGGGTTATGAAAGTCAAGATGGTTGGAAAAACTTACTCTCCGATATTACCGGATTAATAGCCTTTATTGCGGTCTTAATTTTTGGTCGTCAACAATTGGCAATTACGCGAGCCTATGTTAGTCGTTATTTTCTCAGCTTAAATGATATCACCAAAGCCTTTATCTTTATTCTCTTTACCGATATATTTGTCGGGTTTCACTCGGCGGAGGGGTGGACGGTAATCTTAGAAACTTTGTTCCGGCACTTTGGTTGGCGGGAAAATATTACATTTATTAGCTTGTTTGTGGCCACGGTTCCCGTTATCCTAGATACCATCTTTAAACTATTAATATTTAACTATCTGACTCGCAAATCTCCCACCGCAGCGACTATCCTAGAAAAGATGAACCAGTAACGCCCTATGATCCTTAGTATTGCCGATACCTTCATTAAAAGACCCGTTCTGACCACAGTTTGCTCGATTTTAATCGTTTTGCTCGGAGCGATCGCTATTCCCTTTTTACCCCTAGAAAAACTGCCCCAGTTGGCATTTATTCAGGTAGCGGTAAATGCCAACTATTTGGGAACCGATGCCAAAACCGTACAGGATAACGTTACCACGGTACTCGATCGGCAGATTAACGGGACAGAACAGATTGTTTATATGCAGTCCCAGAGTACCAACACCGGACAAAGTACGGTGAATGTCTTTTTCCCAGTGGAAATGGATCGTAACATTGCCCAAGTCTTGGTACAAAACCGCGTCAGTACCGCCGCCGCTAGTTTACCGGAAGAAGTGAACCGGCAGGGGGTGACAACCAATACCCAATCCCCCAGCGTTACCCTTGCCTACGGGATTTCCGCCAAACCGGACGAAAAGGGCAATTATCCCTACGATACGGTCTTTTTAAGTAACTTTGTTGATCGGGTCATCGATGCGGAGATTCGCCGGATCGAGGGAGTTGGTAGTACAACAATCATCGGAGAAAGGGAATACGCCCTGCGTTTTTGGCTTAATCCTGATGCTTTAGCCGCTAGGAATGTATCGGCGGCCGAAGTAGTACAGGCAATCCGAGAACAGAATATTCAGGTGGGTGCAGGGACAATTGGCGGTGATCCCAGTCCCGAGGATCAGCAATTCCAGATCGCCATTCGCGCCGTTGGTAGGGTTGCCACCGGGGAGGAAGCGGAAAATATCGTCGTCAAAGTCGGGGAAAATGGCGATTTAATCCGAATTAAAGACGTAGGACGCGCAGAAATCGGAGCCGAAAGCTACAGTACCGCCGCCTATTTCGACAAATCCCCCGCCGTTGTCTATATCGTCTATCAGTTACCCGGTTCCAACGCTTGGAATACTGCCAAACTGGTAAAAGAAAAAATGGCGGAACTAGAACCAAGTTTCCCTCCGGGGTTAAATATCGCCATTACCCTCGATAATACCGCCTTTGTCGCCGCTTCCCTGGAAGAAGCCTTTAGCACTCTGGTTGAGGCGATTTTACTGGTTATTCTAGTCATTTTTATCTTCCTTCAGGATTGGCGCACCACGATCATTCCGGCGATCGCTATTCCCGTATCTTTGATCGGAACCATGGCCGTCGCCCTGGCTTTAGGCTATTCTCTCAATAACCTCTCCTTGTTTGCCGTCATTCTGGCCACCGGTTTAGTGGTGGACGACGGCATCGTGATCGTAGAAGCGGTATCGGAAAAATTACGGCAGGGAATGCGGCCATTTCAAGCTGCCCTTGATGCCATGGGCGAGTTAACCTCGGCGGTGATTGCTAGTTCTCTCGTACTACTAGCGGTGTTTATTCCCGTCACCTTCTTCCCCGGTACGGTGGGGATCGTTTATCGACAATTTGCCGTCATCATCTCCGCTTCAATTATCATCTCCACCTTTAACGCCCTCAGTTTTTCCCCCACCATGTCGGCGATTATCATGAAAGCGCCCCAACGTACCCGCGGACCCTTGGGACTGTTTTTCCAGGGCTTTAATCGGGGTTTCAACGCAGTTAAAGAGGGCTATCGAAGCTCGATCGAATTCCTGATCCGCATCCGGTTTCTGGTGTTACCCTTCTTTATTGCCGCCCTCTTTCTCACAGCTTGGAGTTATAGCACCACTCCCCAGGGTTTTATCCCCGAAGAAGACCAAGGTTATGCCTTTATCCTCGTGCAAGCACCCCCCGGGGTTTCCTTGCGCTACACCGACCGGGTTATCCGTCAGATTAACGAAGAAATTCTCGACGGTATCGAAGAAATCGATCACTTTGTCGGGATGGCGGGCTTTAGTTTTGCCGGAACTGGCAGTAACCAAGGACTATTTTTTGTCAAGTTAAAAGAATGGTCGGAACGGCCTGGCGAAGATAAGTCGGTTTTCGGGATTCTTAGGAAAATTAACCAACAATTAGCCACTAAAGTCCCAGATGCTCGCGCTTTCGCCGTTAATGCGCCCCCCGTGGATGGATTAAGTTCTACCGGCGGTTTCGAGTTATTTATCCAAAACCGCGCTTCTTTCCCCATGGACGCTTTGATTGCCAACGCTAATAAAGTCATGGCCGAGGCCCGAACAAGACCGGAATTATCGGGAATTTTCACCCAATTTACCACCGACACGCCGATGCTGGAACTTTCCATCAATCGCAACCAGCTACAGGCGCAAAACGTCGATATGCAGGCCGTTTTCGCTACCCTGCAAACCTATCTCGGTTCCAACTTCGTCAACCAATTCGTCTTGGGCGATCGCTTGTATCGAGTCTTTGCCCAAGCAGAAGCGGATTATCGTTCTAATCCTGAAGATATTAACCGTCTTTACGTCCGTTCCCGTACCGGGGCCAATATTCCCCTATCGGGTTTAGTTAGCGTCAAACGCTTCACCTATCCACCGATTATCACTAACTTTAACCTCTATCCCTCGATTAACGTTCAGGGTAATCCCGCCCCCGGTTTTAGTACGGGACAGGCGATCGCAGTGATGGAAGATGTTTGTCGGAAAGTCCTGCAGCCCGGTTTCGGTTACGCTTGGACGGGTACAGCTTTCCAAGAAAAAACTTCCGCCGGGGCTGCTCCAGTTATCTTCGGATTAGCCTTTATCGTGGTTTTCCTCGTCCTTGCAGCTCAGTACGAAAGCTATATCGACCCGATTATCATCATGATTACCGTTCCCCTAGCGATCCTAGGTGCCATGGGGGCCTTACTGTTGCGGGCGAATTTCCTACAAGTGGGTAGTCTGTTCCCGGCGGTGAATAATAATATCTATGCTCAGGTGGCTTTGGTCATGTTGATCGGTTTAGCGGCAAAAAATGCGATTTTAATCGTGGAATTCGCTAACCAGTCCCGTACTTTGGGTTTAAGTATTCCCGATGCGGCAGCTCGGGCCTCGACGGAACGCTTAAGACCGATTCTGATGACGGCTATTTCCGGTTTAGTTGGTTTCTTGCCCTTGGTTATCGCTTCCGGTGCCGGAGCGATGAGTCGTTGGTCCCTGGGAACTGCAATCCTAGGCGGTTATCTGATTTCCACGGTGTTGAGTTTATTTCTCGTCCCGGTGTTGTATGTGCTGATCAAACAGTTCGAGGCCCGATTCCTCTCCTCGAAACCCCCGAAAAGTGGCGGTTCTGGCAATGGTAAAACTCCCTCTCTCGGTGGGGAAAGGAATACATCAGAAACCTCCATAGAAGAAGGGGCCATTTCCGCTTTGAAAATCTCTCCTCAGTCAACGAATGACTAGGGTGTTAGGAGCTTTTTTCAGTGATCAGTGATCAGTAAACAGTAAACAGTGAAAAGACAGTAGGAAACTGCTATTTAATACTGCACACTTAAAAACTCAAATCTGATAACTGATAACTGATAACTGATAACTGATAACTGATAACTGATAACTGATAACTGATAACTGAAAATAATGACCCTAGAATCTACTGCTAACGAAGCGATCGCTCATAATTTAGAGCAATTCCTGCTGGTTTTGACCATTTCCTTGAGTGTCGCCACTTTATCGAGAACCGTTGCCTTCCTCCGCAAAATTCCCTACACCCTGCTGTTAGTTATTGTCGGTATGGGTTTAGCTTTTTTAGATTTGCGTCTAGTTAATCTTTCCCCGGAATTAATTCTGGAAATTTTTCTGCCTCCCCTCCTTTTTGAAGCCGCTTGGAATATTCCCTGGGCTAAATTAAAGGCATATTGGGTTACTATCGTCCTTTTTGCCGTTATCGGGGTGATTATCTCCGTTTTGGGAGTCGCCTATCCCCTACATATTTTTGCCAATTTACCCCTATCGATCGCTTTTCTGTTGGGTGCTGCCCTAGCTGCCACCGATCCCGTCTCTGTAATTGCCCTCTTTAAAGAATTGGGGGCCAGTAAAAAACTGACGATCCTGATGGAAGGGGAAAGTCTCTTTAATGATGGGGTCGCTGTGGTCGCTTTCGTCCTCTTGGTAGGGATTCCCTTGGGAGTCGATACCTTTTCCGTCCCCGTCACGATCGCTCGTTTCTGCACCTTTGTGGGGATTGGGATCGGTGTCGGTTGCGTGATCGGTTTCGGCATTTCCTACCTTACCCAACGCTTCGATCTGCCTTTTGTGGAACAGTCCCTGACTCTAGTTTCTGCTTACGGAACCTATCTTGTCACGGAAAAATTAGGCGGATCCGGTGTGATTGGGGTGGTAATTGTCGGGATTATTCTCGGTAATCTCGGTTCGCGCATTGGTATGAGTCCCCGTACGCGCTTGGTAGTTAGCGAATTTTGGGAATTTATCGCCTTTTTTGTCAATTCTATCATCTTTTTACTGATTGGCGATCAAACCCGTTTTGAGAGTCTCGGCAGTCATTTAACTGGGATTTTAATAGCGATCGCCGCTATGGTGGTTTCCCGTCTGTTCTCAATTTTTGGACTAGGGGGAATTAGTAACCTAATTACGGGCAATCAGATCAGTTTTAAGGAAAGAACGGTGTTATGGTGGGGAGGATTGCGCGGTTCGGTTTCGATCGCCCTAGCGTTAAGTGTTCCTACTACTATCCCCTACCGTCAAGAAATTATTGACGTGGTTTTTGGGGTGGTTTTATTTACTTTATTGGTGCAAGGATTATCTATACAATGGCTGTTAAATTTCCTCGATCTTATTGGTGATCAACCGATTCGCACCGAATATTCGGCCTTAATTGCTCGTCAAATTGCTTTAACTAGGGTTGCCAATTATCTGCAACAACCAGAACGTTTTCCCGATATCGATCCCGAATTTTATCGCTACAAAAAAACTCTGGTGGAAGGACAATTAAAGTCCTTAGGCGATCAGTTGCAAAAATTACTACAGCAACACCCACAATTAAAAGATGTGGTAGCCGAACAATTTCAAGATACTTTACTCGATATCGAAGCTAATACCTACGCAGAATTAATTAGAGCCGGTCGTTTAAATGAAAATCTCGTTCCCCTTTTAGTCGAGGTAGAAGCAGAAAAAGAGATGGTTTAATCATCAAGTCATGGAAAATCAAAGAATTTTTGCTAAAAATTGCTGAGTTCGATCGGATTGGGGATGATTAAAAAATTCTGCTGGGGGGGCAATTTCTAAAATTAAACCCTGATCCATAAATACCACTCGATCGGCCACTTCTCGCGCAAATCCTACCTCGTGGGTGACACAAACCATGGTCATCCCCGATTTGGCTAAACTTTGCATCGTTTCCAAGACTTCTCGTACCATTTCTGGGTCTAAAGCTGAGGTCGGTTCATCGAATAACATCACCTTCGGCTGCATGGCCAAAGCGCGCACGATTGCCACCCGCTGCTGTTGTCCTCCCGATAACTGAGGGGGATATTTAAGCGCTTGTTCGAGAATACCGACTTTTTCGAGGAGTTTTGTCGCTATTTCCTCCGCTTGCGCTTTTTTACAACCGCGCACCCACATCGGTCCGAGGGTGACATTATCTAATACCGTCAGATGGGGAAAGAGGTTAAATTGTTGAAAAACCATCCCGACTTCCTGACGGATTGCCTCGATATTTTTCAGGTTGTGGGACACAGTTATTCCGTCAATAATAATGCGGCCTTTTTGATAGGATTCTAACCCGTTAAAAGTGCGAATAAAGGTGGATTTTCCTGAACCGGACGGCCCCATAATCACCACAACTTCCTGTTTATTAACGGTGAGATTGACTCCCCGCAAAGCATGAAAGCGGTTATCGTACCATTTTTCCACAGCTTCGGCAATTATAATCGGTTCACTGTTGTGAGAGTCCATATTTTTGAGAGTTTATTGATTATCTGTATCGGGAAACCACTATTTCTCAAGAATTTGTGTCAGAGAGTAGGGACAAATTATCGGTAAATTTTTTAATCCTGTCTTTTTTTCGGCAATTAAGCGAGCGTTTTCATAGATATTGTCTAACTCTAGTTCTAGAAATTTGCTTAAATTGGTGGTGAGCTTATCTTCTAATTGTACTCGAAAAGTGATAATCTCTGCTGCCCAATAATTACTATTTCTTGCTCTTTCTGTTGTCCAAAATTGATAGAGTAGCAGCTGGATTATTATTGGTAAACTTAAACTTTTAACAGCAGTTTTTTCGCTTCGTACCCAAGCTGCCAACTCCTCGATTAAATGTTCGTAATCTACCCGATCAAACTGACGATTTTTTAATAACTCGATCGTCTCGCTTAACCAGCGATCATACTCCCGTTCATAAAGCTGTTCTAAAGCAAGCATTGTCTTTGATCAAATGGGGACATTATTAAAAATAACCCATTCCTAGAAATGATAGCACAAAAGATGCGGTTGATTAGTGTAAATATTTTTGAATTAATGATGATGACAGTCAAAAATGCTTGACCATGAGGTAAAAAAAAGGTTAAATTATGGTTAGGCTGAGAACATGACCCACACATCCTAGATAATAAGGCTATCATGGAAATCGATAAACTCAAAGAAATTGCCCAAAAAGTTGAAACCTCTCGTTCTCAAATCCAAAACGAACAGGCAACCAAAACAGCTTTTATTATGCCTTTTTTGCAAGCATGGGGTTACGATGTGTTCAATCCCATGGAAGTTCACCCCGAATATAGTGCCGATTTAACTGGATTAAAAGGGGAAAAAGTAGATTATGCTATTTGTTTGGACAATCAACCGATTATTTTGATGGAATGTAAAAGTTGTCATCAAAATCTTGAGCATCCTAAACATAGTTCCCAACTGCATCGATATTTTAACGCAACTGGAGCTAACTTTGGAGTTTTAACTAATGGGATTATCTATCGGTTTTATACGGATATCGTCAAGGATAATATCATGGACGATAAGCCATATCTAGCTTTAATTCTGACGAACTAGAAGAGGTTGCTCGCAATTTATTGTACACAAAAGAAGTTAAAAAAGTGATTGCCCAGCAATTAAATGATCCTTCCCCCGAATTTGTTAAGTTTTTTGTTAGTCATGTGTATTCTGGAGTGAGAACTGCATTGGTTGTTGAAAAATTCACAGAAATTATTAAGCATTCTCTCAAAGAGTATATCAATGATATCATCAAAAAAACTGGACAAAATCCTCCTGATACACCAGCAGGAGAAGATCCTCCACCAGAAGAACCAGAGGAACATGGAATTAATCCCGAAAAACTGGAAGTATTTTACATTATTAAATCAATTCTACGGGAAGAAATCAATACCGCACGCATTCAATTCAAAGACACTAGAAGTTATTTTGGTATCAACTTAGATGGAAAAGTAACTAAAACAGTCTGTCGTCTGCGCTTCCATGAAAGAACTGGTAAGAAATCAATCAGTATTCCCGATAATGTCGAAACTGGTAAAGAAGCAACCACAAATATAGACAGTCTTGATGAAATTTATGGAGTCGCTGAATTTCTGAAATCTCGCATCCGCTATCTGACTCAAGATACTTATAAAAGCAAGTCAGAAAAAACATAAAGTATCTAAAATAATTATCCCCTATCTCTTTAATGACCGATAGGGGTTTTTAAGGATATGATTTTTAGTAATCGCTGATTATGGTTGTAAAATTTTATCTAGGGATAGGAAGCTACGGTTAATAAGTGGTCATGAAAAGGAGATAGGATATCCGAACATTATAATAAAAGTTTTCTCTCAAGTTAAGGTCAAACAATTCTAGCTGGGAGTTATCGAAGTGTAATTAAGCTTGACAAACTCAAATTAAGGTGTTAATATATAGGGCGTGATTTGTACAGATGTTAAAAATTTTGTTTTGCGGTAGTCTATGAATTTAACAAATTTACCAATGTCTCTTGATGAAGTGCCTTTACCTAGTTCTTTGCCGCCAGTTATTTTAATAGTTTTTACTCGTCCCGATCTACTCAAGGAAGTTTTAAAGGGTTTAACCCAACAGACTCTATCTGAGTCGCCTAGAATTTGTGAAGCTATTTATGGCTCACTCCCCCTTTAGTTTGAAAAGAGCTCGCCGTCGCCTAGGTTTATAGTTTAGTAGATACTTAATAAAAAATATGAATAGCTCTAGAAAATTTCTGATTTGTAAAGGTTCCTCTGGCATGGGAAACCGAATTCTGGCCGCCTGTGGTGCAATAATCTATGGTGAAATTAGTAATCGCCAGTTAGTTATTGATTGGCGGGATAATACTTATTGTCATGACAATATCAATTCCTTCCCTCTATTTTTTAACTGTCCAAAAACCGCTTCAGTAGAATCTATACCTGATAGCAAGTCTGTCTATCCTGAGATATGGATTGATAAGTTAGATCAATCTTTTGGTGGACTAAGAAAAGATTTAAGGATTTCGGATCAATCTATGTCGGTTGAATTATCTAGAACAAATTATGAGAGTGAGATTCTGGTTTTCTGTGCCTATACTCATAAAATCAACCAGATGAGACAACTTTTTCATGGCAAGTTCGATTACTTGGCAAAAATGGATGATTGTACTATTATCAAACAGGTATTAAACTCTCATCTAAGCCTGAAACCTGAAATTGTTCAGTCTATCGAAGATTTCAGATCATCTTACTTTGGAGTGAATACCCTAGGCGTTCATGTCAGATACACAGACATGAAGATTCCTTTAGATAAGCTAATTACTAATACTAAAAAAATCAACAAAAACAATAAATTTAACAGCATTTTCTTGTCCACAGATTCTCAAGAAGTTGTTGAAAAATTTCAACAGGAGTTCCCAAATATTATCACCACCCCAAAATGGTTTCCACCCTCAGGAGAAAGAATGCACCAGAACTGGGATCAATGTCCCGATCGCGTTCAAAATGGCATAGAAGCATTAATGGATATGTATTTGTTAGCCAGTTGTAATGATTTGATTTTTTCTTCACAGTCCTCCTTTGGTTTAGTGGCATCAATCCTAAGTAAAGCGAGTAAACAACATCTCCATGATGTGAATTCTTCTTCATTCATTGAAAAAGTAAAAGCGAAAATTAGAGGTATTGCCAAATAGTTTGTACGAGCAATTAACCCGAACCAACCTTAATGATGTCTATGCTATGGCAAACTTGGGGAGTTACCAACTAATGCTTAATTCTCTCAATCGCATTTTCTCGCCTTTAGTATCTAGCGTTTTGCTTACCATAATTATCTCCAGTTGTCAAGGAACAAATGTATTAACTTCGGCAAATAATTCCCAGACCAATCAATGGCAAAAAGTGACCGTAATCGAGGGTTTAGAGCATCCTTGGTCGATGGTTTGGCTACCTAACGGGGAAATCCTGATCACAGAGCGCCCCGGTCGTTTAAGAGTGGTTAGAGAGGGTAAATTAGACCCAAAAGCCATCGCTGGAGTTCCCGAAGTTTTTGCCGTCGGACAAGGAGGACTGCTCGATGTGGCAATTCATCCCCAATTTGCCCAAAATCGCTGGATTTATCTAACTTATGCCCACGGAGACCAGGAGGCTAATCGTACCCGCGTCGCTCGTGCGGTTTATGATGGTACAAGTTTGCGAGATGTGCAGGTTATTTTTGAAGTTTCCCAGGCAAAAACCGGCTCTCAACACTTCGGTTCGCGGTTATTATGGCTACCGGATGGCACTTTATTGGTAGCGATTGGGGACGGGGGTAATCCTCCCCTACAATTAGCGGGAGATTTAATTAGAAAACAGTCCCAAAATCTGCAAAGTCATTTAGGTAAAATTATCCGCATCAATGACGATGGTTCTCTACCTAAAGATAATCCTTTTGCGGGTTCTAAAATTTGGAGTTATGGTCATCGGAATATTCAAGGAATCAGCTTTGATCCAATGACTAAAAGAGTCTGGGCAACAGAACACGGAGCAAAAGGAGGGGATGAATTAAATTTAATTGAAAAAGGTAAAAATTACGGTTGGCCAGTGGTTTCTGCCAGTCAAGAGTACGGCACTAATACCCCAGTTTCCAGCAAAAAATCTCGCCCCGGGCTGATCGATCCGAAAACAATTTGGACACCTGCGATCGCTCCTTCGGGATTGGTCTTTTATACCGGTAATCGCTTTCCTAATTGGCAGGGAAATTTATTCGCCGGTGGTTTAGTTTCCAGGGATATTCGCCGTCTGTCAGTGGATAAATCCGGTGAAATTATCAATCAAGAAGCGATTCCCATCGGTCAGAGGGTGCGGGATGTGCGTCAAAGTCCCGACGGATTTTTATACCTGCTCACCGATGAAGGTAACGGTCAATTAATTCGCCTTGAACCGCCATCTAATTTGTAAAAGTTCACAGAAATTATTATGGAAACCTTGAAGATTTTTTAGCGAATTCTAGTATAGTTATGTTTGTACGGGAGCAAGCACTCGATTTATGAAGAAAATTTTACAGTTAGTGGGACTAGGTTGTATATTACCTATGTTCCTCGCTAGTGCAAGTTTAGCGGAAACAGTGGTGGAAAAAGTGGCTCGCACGGGATTTTTGACCGTAGGAACCCGTTTTGATGCGATTCCCTACTCCTACATCGATGATAAAGGGGAATTAGTCGGCTATTCTATGGATGTGTTAGAACGAATTAGAAAACGATTGGAAACTCGTCTCGGTCGTCCCGTCACCCTGCAAATGATTGAAGCTAATCAACCCGGAGAGAAAATTAATCTCATTCGTAGCGGGGAAATCGATATCGCTTGTAGTACGGCTTTTACTTGGGAAAGGGCGAAAGTTGTCGATTTTTCCATCAGTTACAGCATTTCTGGGATTAGGATTTTAGCTAAAAAAGGTAGCAATCTCTCCACTCCTCAATCCCTAATCGGTAAACGCATCGCCTTGGTTCCCACTTCTGCGGCCGTGGATGTGATTAAATTAGTACAACCGCAAGCGACAATTGTTACTACCTACAGCACCGTAGAAGAAGCGATCGAAGCTTTAAAAACCGGTAAAATCGACGCAATAGCGGGGGATAGCATTTCTTTAGCGGGAACAATCCTCAGAGATAACCCTAAAATCTACGAAATCGTCCCCGAAGAAGCTCTAGCTAATTTTGGCATCGCTTGCATGGTTCCCGAAAATAACTCTACTTTTTTGGATGATGTCAACTATGCCATTGTTAAAATGATGCAGGATTACATCACCAATGATACGGCTACCGTTAGTCAAATCGATCGCTGGTTCGGTAGTCAAGGCATGGTTCCCATCCCCCCAGAATTATTAAAGGGGTTTTTTGCCTTCAAAGTTATCGAACACGCCCAAATTAATCCCCAAGAAGCCAAATAGGAGCATAAATTCAGGTGAATATTCGCAATAAAACCGGTTTAGTCGGCTTTCTTCTCGCTTTATCTGCCTTCAGTCTGACTAGCACCGCTCAGGCCGCCTCAGACGAGGCTAATCCCATTGAAGCGCGTTTAAGTCGTCTATCTAGCGCTGTACGCGAACGGGTTAACCAACTGCCGGAAGGTACTGCCGATCCTAGTTTACAAGCTTTAGGCTGGGGAGATGGTGGCAATCGCGGTTGGGGGAATAGTCGTGCCGGTGGTTGGGTAGATGGTCGCGGTGGTAGTTTCGTTAATGCGCGGCCCTGGCGTAATGGTTGGTCTGACGGTGGCGGTTTCTTTAATTCCCGACCGCGCTGGGGTAATGGTGGCGGTTTCTTAAATCGTTGGTAAGTAAGGTTGGGTGAGGGGATAACTTTATCCTCGTCCCAACCCCAGTTTTACGATTAAATCTAGGGTGATTATTTTGCGGCAGAAAGACTCCATCAAGGCGAAAGGAAAGTTGTTTGACTTCCACTGAGTCAAAGCGGTAGTTATTCGCTTCGCTGATAGGGAGTTGAATTAATTCAAAGAAGATAGAGGGGAAAGATTGCAAGAGTTGATAAAAAATCGTGTCAGTTTTCATGCTCTTATTTTAAAATGCGATCGCATTTTTTATGTCCCGTTTTGTATAGCTCTAACCTGTTCAACCTCTAACTCTAACGCGGATGCGACTTGCTCAACACTTAACCCTAAGGCTAACAAACGAGGGACAGCCTCTAATGCTTTGTTTAGTCTGCCTTCCTGACGCGCTTCCTCGCGCACATCTTGAAAATACTGAGTTTGTTTTAATTCATCTAAACTAAACATAGTTTCTATCTCCCGACGATTGAGAAGCGGTAACTTATAAACAAGAATCGTCTCTATTAATTGTAAGAGT
>NZ_JADBSA010000357.1:0-28312 GCF_020246945.1 Microcystis sp. M113S1
CAAACCGCCGACACCATCGGTCAAAGCACGGGGGCATCGCGGCTGGGGTTGTCTCTTTCATCGCCGATTTCTCAACGTAAAGTGCTTACTCTGTAACGATTATACTCGATTTGATCTTTGTTGAGCGTTTAAGTCCCACTAACGTAGCTGGGAGCATCAAAATAGAGATTGCTCCCATCGATACTCCCCACTCATCAAAGACAATTCTGACACTCCATATATAACCAACGATCATGCATCCAAATCCAACTAAAGCTCCCAAGCCCCCTACTGCTGTCACTGCTCCGTTTTTTCCTTTTCTTGCCCTGTTGCTCACCGCTAGATTCAAATTACCTAACGTCAAAGATCACCGGGCCGGCGGAATAGACTATTGCGAAGCAGGAATAGCGTTAGTCGCCGGCTCCGGTGCATCGCCTTGTTGGGCAATCATTGTATTTTTAAATCTTTTTTCTGTAAACTAACCCTTGCCATGTGTGATCGGCGTAGGTTCAAATCTTTAGTAACTATTCTTAAAGTTGCTTTGTTTTTGTGATATTCTCTAAATTTATTAGCAAGTTCATCATCTATGAACTGCCTACCATATTGACCGATCGAGTCATATTGAATATTCACTATATCGATTGAATTTACCTCGATAAATCGGTCTACAATAACAGAAAATGTATTAGGTTGCCGATGATCGACATGCGCCTCCTCCATTTTAATATAAATACCCGTCTCTTGACACTTTATGGTATCACGACCATCAAATGCCGATTCTTTGACTGAAATCATGTCTGATTCCACTGCTTTTCGGCATGCCTTTGAAAATATTGTAAATGGTTTTGGATCCCCCTTGACCGCTTTGTCATATGAAAAGTTTTCAATTGAGCCATCAGTTCTTTTAATATGGAAACACTTTCCAGCATACACATCACTGCCAATATATAATTCACTGACCCCGCAACCTACTTTTTCTCCTGCGCGGGGATGATTTTTCAATAAATTAAATATATCATCAAAATCCTCGTCTGTTAATTGGTTTCCGATTTCATAAGAATTCAATATTTCTTTATAAAACGAAAGTGCATCTTTTTGATATTCCCAATATCTTTGTCCAATTTGAACGGGTTTTGATCTAGGCATTTTTTATTCCTTGGTTGTTGCCCAACTATATAATATACGGAAACTTTCCTTATACTACGCTAAATACACACTTTTAAAAGAATCTTTCCGTATATTACGCTCAAGTGGAGTGATCGCGAGAAGTCTTCCGCATATCACGCCCAAAAGCGTGTTAGCCAGATTAGCGTACTGTAAACAGCACTAATTGTTGTCGTTTTTTAGGGGTGATCGGCAAGATTACTGTCAATTTACCCCTAGTTTTCTCTCTTGGCTTAGTCTGTAACCAATCTTTTACAACGCTGTAACTTGATCCCAGTGAATAAGTTAATCCAGCATTAGGCGATCGCTCCTCAGCAATTGAGAAAGTTTTCACAACGTCCAACGGTAGCAAGCAATTATTGTCCAGATCAGCGATCGCTGAATAATTGCCTCACGATTAGCATTGACGTTACCGATAATCATGGAAATAAATTTGCCCCCATCAAACCGACTCGATCAACTGCGCTCTTTTTGGTCCCTAACATCGGAAAAAATCCTCAATAAGGCTTGACAAACTAGCTAGACTTGACTTATAATTATTCTTATAGTGGGAATCCGTGTCGCCCTGCAACCCCTCTCTTTTCAGGCCAGATGCAGAAGTAACTTAAAGATGACAGAATTTCGCATCGAGAAAGACAGCATGGGAGAAATTCCCGTACCTGCCGATAAACTTTGGGGAGCGCAGACCCAAAGATCCCTACAATACTTTAGTATCGGTGATAATCTCATGCCCCGGGAGATGATCGGGTCCTATGCCATTCTCAAAAAAGCCTGTGCAATTGTCAATCAGCAAAAGAATCGTCTCAGTCAGGAGAGAAAAAACCTTATCTGTCAAGTCTGTGATGAAATTTTAGCCGGACAACACGCGGATAACTTTCCCCTCTACGTTTGGATGACGGGAAGTGGCACTCAATTTAACATGAACATCAACGAAGTCATCTCCAATCGTTGCAGTCAACTGACGGGGAATCCTCTGGGTAGCAAAACCCCCGTGGACCCCAACGATCATGTTAATATGTCCCAATCGACTAATGATTCCTTTCCCTCGGCCATGTATATTGCCGTTACCTTGGCAGTCAAGGAAAAATTAATTCCCAGTCTGCAACTATTACGGAATAGTCTCGATGAAAAGGCGCAATTATGGGCAAATATAGTTAAAATTGGCCGCACTCACCTACAGGATGCCACCCCCTTAACCCTCGGACAAGAATTCTCTGGTTATGTGGGTTTATTAGATGATGGCAGCGATTGGCTAGAAAAATGTCTAGAAAAAGTGTATCGTTTATCTTTGGGAGGAACAGCAGTCGGTACGGGAATTAATGCTCCTCTCGGTTTTGCTGAAGATGTGGCTGCCGAAATCGCTAATCTGACCAAATTACCCTTTATTACCGCTCCTAATAAGTTTACCGTGCAAGGTTCCCACGATGCTCTGGTTTTTTTGAGCGGGGGACTGAAAACTATCGCTAGTTCCCTCTATAAAATTGCTAATGATATCCGTTTACTTAGCTGTGGTCCCCGTTGTGGAATCGGAGAATTACAGCTGCCAGAAAATGAACCGGGTTCTTCAATTATGCCGGGAAAAGTTAATCCCACCCAATGCGAAGCTTTATCGATGATAGCAGTGCAGGTGATGGCTAATGATTTAGCGGTGACGATGGGAGGTGCTGGGGGACATCTGGAGATGAATGTCTATAAACCGCTGTTGATTCATAATCTCATGCAGTCTATCCGTTTGCTCACTGATGGTTGCAGTAATTTCTGTCAATTTTTGGTTCAGGGGATGACTGCTAATCAAAAACAAATTGAGACTTTTTTAAATCAATCCTTGATGCTGGTGACTGCATTAAGTCCCGTGATTGGCTACCAAAAGGCTGCCTACGTCGCTCATTATGCCCTAGAAAAGGATTTAACCCTGAAAGTGGCAGCCTTGCAACTAGGATACATCAAGGAAGATGATTTTGAGCGCATTGTTGACCCCGCTAAAATGGTTAATCCCTACGTTGCCGATGGTTAATTCTCTGAGGGGTTGACTGCCGTAAAAATCAGAGGTCGCAGGCAGGCACGGATTCCCATTATATATATAAGCATAAGGCAAGGGGCGGGATTTGTCAAGCCCCGCCGGTCAAAATTTCCTCTAAACTTGGCTAATGATAGCGAAGAAAACAAACAGAAAAATCATAAATGCTGCTGCCATGGGGAAGAAGGATTTAGGAAGATTAATAACTTTCTCCAGTTTCAGGAAACCCACCAGAAAATAAGCGCCGATTGCCAGGAGAATCGGGATAACCACGCGCAAGATTGTGCCAAGGGGACTAGAGAAAAATTCACCGATTTTATAGCGGGGTGTATTTTCTTCCGCGTGAGGAGGAATAGTTACACTTGTCCAAGTTTCTCCCCCATCGGTGGAACGAAAAACTGTAGTTTTAGCGCCACCAAAACCGAATAAAGTTTTATCTTGAGCGTAATTAGGAGAAAACTGGACGGAGATACCAGAGGAAGGGATACTATGAATTTTCACTAGGGGTATTTTAGGATCACCAATTGATTTAAAAGTTTCTCCTCCATCGGTAGATTTAAACAAACCATCTCCCTGTAAACTAACTATTACCGTGCGATCATTAGCATAATCAGGAGAGATAGCAATGGTTTCTACCGAGGTGTTAGGATTAAACCCCGGTTTCTCTAATTTTGTCCAACTTTTAGCCCCATCTTTGGTGACAAACAAACCAGAAATTGTCCCGGCAAAAATAGTTCCATCCTTGGGATAATTGGGAGACATTGCCAACTGCACATTAGAGGTTTTTGATAGGGGGGTTCCTTGGCTGACATTTTTCCAAGTTAGTCCACCATCAACACTTTGATAAATGCCCTCTTTTCCCGTGACAAACAAAGTTTTATCCTTATAAAAATCAGGGGAAGCTACCATGGACGGGGCATAATTACCAAAAATTCTGCCCACTTCACTGATCTTTTTAACCGTATTTCCTCCATCGGTAGAACGAAATATTCTACCCTGCTGATTGGTGAGAAAAAGAGTTTTATCATTGGCAAAATCTGGGGAAGGAACTATCCTCGGACCGCGGACTTTCTGATCGATTTCGATAATTTTCCAGAAATCACCACTGTTATCGGATTTGGCAAATTTATTGCGTAAAAACCCCGCAAAAATAGTTCTATCTTGTCCATAGTTAGGAGAAAAGGCAATGTCAAAGAAACGCCGAGGATCTTGTCCTGATTCTTCGGGATCTTTACCAAGTCGATAAACCTCTAAACCGCGATTAATTGGTGTCCAAGTTTCCCCTTTATCCCGACTGATAAAGATATTGCCTACATAATTAGCAATGACAACAGTACCATCCTGGGCATAATTAGGAGAAACCGCCATGGCGATAACTGTTCCCCGGGCTAAAGTTGCTATTTCCTGCCATTGTTTGCCGCTATCCGTGGTTTTAAATAAGCCATTAAATCCCCCTAAAAACATCGTATCTTGAACTATTTTTAAATCCATAAAATGGGGAACTTTATAATCATCACCCTGTTTATCTTTGGTTAAACCCTCGCTCATTTTTGTCCAACTTTTGCCCCCATCTTGCGAAACATACATTCCGTCATACCAAGTGATGGCATAAAGGGTTGAATTTTGGGCATACTGGGGAGAAATAACGATGTCTTCGATGATTTTATCTTTAATTCCTTCGTTAACAGCTTGGAAGGTTTTACCATCATCAACGGTTTTAAAAATACCTGCTTCTTTTGTGCCGACAAAAAAGGTTTTATCCCTGTCTAAATTAGGAGAAAAAGCAATTGTATCCACTGCCCCCACATTAGCAGGTAAGGGGAGATTCTGCCAAGTTTTTCCCCCGTCGGAGGAAGTGTATAATTTACCCTGTTCATCCCCGAAAAAAATTCGATCAGGATTGTTGGGAGTAATAGCTAGAGAGGTTATCAGTGCCGTGGTGGGGAAAATATTTGACCAATTTTTACCGCCATCTTCGGTTAAATAAACCCCTTTTTCTAATCCCACTGCCGCTACTATATTGGGATCGGAAGGGGCAATTTCTACGAAGTTAATAAATTTAGTTTCTAAACCCTGATTAACTTTCTGCCAAGATTCCCCCGCATCTTCACTTTTATAAATACCATCGGATCTTGAAGCTAAATAGAGAATATTTTTATTGAGGGGAGATAGGGATAGGGAACTTAATTCCCCCGTATAATCTAAACCTTGAATTAATCTTGTCCAGTTGCTACCTCCATCCCTAGACTTATAAAAGTTATTTCGCACCAAGATATATACTGTATTATCTGTCTGGAAATCGGGAGAAACTTCCAATTGACTAATCACATCATGGGGACGATGGGCAAAAGCAGCACTACTCCCAAGACAAAAAACTGTAGCGATTATCAATAAAATGAGATTAAACTTGTAGGCGAATCTCAGCAAACTTTGGCGATTAATCATACTTAAACTGCTAATATCGAGGATAAAAATTGACCTAATCTAGCAAAGGGCGATCAAAATTTAAGCAAGGGTTCTGTAAGAGTATAGACGAAAATGGCGATTATAACCATTACTAAAATCAGGCTTATTTGCTATCAGCATAGATTAGAACCAATCTCTACACTTTGATTATTGTAGAGACTCATTGCCTTTTGTAACCCTTGTTTGAGACCAAGTTCGATCGCTTTTCTGGACAAGTCTAACACTTTCAAGATCACTTGGTTTTCTTGGGGGGTGAATCGGCCTAAAACGTGGGAAATTGTCGCTTTTTCGGTTGATTTACCGATTCCTATGCGTAAACGAGCGAAGTTTTCCGTGCCAACGTGGGCAATCATTGATTTAATACCGTTGTGTCCGCCAGCCGATCCCGATAGACGGATTCTCAACCGGCCTAGGGGCAGATCCATATCATCGTAAATGACTAAAATCGACTCTGGAGCTAGTTTATACCAGTCCAGCACCGATCGCACCGATTGCCCGGAGCGATTCATGTAGGTTTGGGGTTTCAAGAGACGAATTTTGCCCGGGAGAGGACTGTCACCTTCGGCAATAAAACCTTGAAATCGCTTGTTTTCCTGCCAAGATAGCCCCCAATCCCGCGCTAATGAGTCCACAGCTTCAAAACCGATATTATGACGGGTGCGATCATATTTGGGTTCGGGATTACCCAAACCGATAATTAACTGAGGAATGATTAAATTAGGGGTTTTATCGGAATTCATAGGGGAAAATCGGGTTTTTAACCATGACCCGACTCTTATTATCACCGAATTAGCACTCCGAGCGCTGGAACAAAGTTTCTAGATAAACCTTGGCACAGCTATTTTGCTCCTCAAAATTCATCCTTTCGGAGGATTGACAATTAAGTAGAAAAAATGATAGGGCCGCCGTAAACACGCCATCTTGATCCCAACCGGGGTGAGTTTCTAGATATTGTTGTAGGGATTGGTGGAGGATTTCGGGGATTTCTGCCAAGATACTGACGGATGTATTCATATCGTTTACCTCTGAATCTGAAGTGGGGAAATCCCTGACTGGTGCAGTGGACAGTAAGGACTATTGTGAGCCAAGTTGGGGGGAGTTGCAATATTACCAGATGTAAAGGAATGCTTTAGAAAAACTTAATATTTACGAGCGAATAAGGGTTAGAGCTAAATTTTATTTACTCAACTTAACAATAACTCAGTATCTATCGATGGGAATTTTTACAATCAAGATTAATTTTTTCTCGAAGCAAGTGCCGATTCTATCGCTGTTGCCTGTGGAAAAGTCTGGGTAAACTGTGGAAAACTTGGGAGTGAGTGGGGAAATACTGGGGAATGTATGGGGGAAAACATTGGGGAAAAATAAGATTTGCAAATTTTAATCCGTAGTGATGCTCAAGACTACTTAGGCACTCTTGCCAGAGTACCTTTTCTAGCTGAATGCTGGCTGCTATGCTTTCACCACCAATACTGAACAGGTAGCTTCTGCCACCACGAGACTACTAACAGAATCTTCGATCACCCGTTGAACTCCCGTTAATCCCCGACTGCCGATCACGATCAGATCAGCATGATAGATATTAGCTAAACGAATAATTTCCTCCGCTGGATCACCAAAGATGACCTCGATTTCACTAGGGGCAGCAATCTGGGATTGATAGCAGCGCAATTGATCTTCAATGATCTCACGGGAGGGGTGAGGGCGATCAACTGGCGATTCATCTCCCTCCTTGCCGAGGATATGGGTGAGTATGATGCAAGAATTTGCCGTTAGAGAAAGGTAATTCAAGGACTGAAGGACTCGATCCGATAATTCCCCACAATCTAAGGCAACAACGATATTTTTAAACATTTTGACTAAATCCTGCCGCAAATCTTTTATTTTGCCATTATCTAAGGATAATAAGCCTAGATAGACAATTTTATAGGTTATTGCGCTCGGTTAAGATTTCGTACCCCGTGGCGGTTACTAAGACAGTATGCTCAAACTGAGCGGAGAGAGCATTATCCATCGTCACCACCGTCCAACGATCGCGCAAAGTTCTGGTATGTTTAGATCCCGCGTTGACAATTGGTTCAATTGCCAGAGTCATTCCGGTGCGGAGTTTGACATTGGCTAACTGATTAGTGCGAAAATTAAATACCGAGGGTTCTTCGTGGAGATTTCTGCCGACTCCATGACCGGTAAAATCTTCTACCACTTGGAAACCGTTAGCTTGAACGTGATCTTCGATCGCTCCTGCGATATCGAGCAGATAATTGCCAGCTTTTACCTGATTTATGCCTTTATATAAGGCTTCTTCTGCCACGCGGATTAATTTTTCGGCTTTGGGAGAGACGGAACCGATAGCGATCGTGATACAGGAATCCCCATGATAACCTTGGTAGTAGGCCCCCGTATCTACCTTTAACACAGAACCAGCTTTGAGGCGTTTTTTCGGGCTAGGGATACCGTGAACGACTTCGTTATCGACGGAGGCACAAATCGAGGCAGGAAAGCCATAATAACCTTTAAAACTAGGGGTAGCACCCATTTCGCGGATACGTTTTTCCGCGTAGGCATCCAGATCCGCCGTCGTCATTCCGGGTTGAGCGATCTGGGCAATTTCCTTAAGGACTGTGGCGGCAATTTTACCCGCTTGTCGCATAATAACGATTTCTGCGGCGGATTTGGTTTCGATTCCCCGGCGGCTTTTCTGTACTCGCGGTGAACCTACTTGCTCTGGGGTTTTAGTTTCGGGAAAAAGCAGCTTGGTTAGGATGTTCATGGACAGTTGGCTCAGAGTCTTTACTTAACTTAGCATTTTCCCAGCGATCGATGACTGCTCTGGAGAAATCAAGGAATATTTAGAAAAGCTATAGTAGGAAAAAGGCTATTTTTCCGGCGAGGTGACAATTTATGGCAGTCAAAAAAGAGTTTTCCAGTTTTCAGGAACTGTTGCAAACCACTAATCTCCCCGTGTTAGTGGATTTCTATGCCACTTGGTGCGGTCCTTGTCAAATGATGGCTCCGATTCTAGAACAAACGGGAATGTATTTCAAAAATCGCCTACAAATTGTCAAAATTGATACAGACAAATATCCCAATTTAGCCAGTAAGTACGGTATTCAAGCTTTACCGACTTTAGTAGTCTTTAAAAATGGTCAACCGATCGATCGAATCGAGGGAGTGGTGCAGGTTAACCAACTGGTTCAACATTTACAAACTCTGTTGTAAGATAATTTTGAACCAGAACTAGGAGTTAGTGTCATGGCAAAGGCGATTTGGAATGGTGCAGTGGTAGCGGAAAGCGATAACTGCGAAATTGTCGAGGGAAACTACTATTTTCCCCCCGATACCATCAAAGCTGAATATTTTCAATCCAGTAACACCCATACCATTTGTTCTTGGAAAGGAGAGGCTAGTTATTATACTCTTAGGGTAGATGGACAGGACAATAAAGATGCCGCTTGGTATTATCCCGATCCTAAACCAAAAGCCCAAAATATTAAAGGATATATCGCTTTTTGGCGAGGTGTGCAGGTTGAGAAATGATCGCCATCTACCCCGGCAGCTTCGATCCAGTTACACTCGGTCATTTAGATATTATCGAACGCAGTGTGCCACTATTCGAGCGAGTAATCGTGGCAGTTCTCTGCAATCCCCATAAAAACCCCTTATTTACCGTCGAAAAACGCATAGAACAGATCAGTTACTGTACAAAACACCTGAAAAACGTTGAGATAGACAGTTTTTCAGGATTGACGGTTGAATATGCCAGATTGAAAGGCGCTAAGGTGCTGTTGCGGGGGTTGCGGGTCCTCTCAGACTTTGAAAAAGAACTGCAAATGGCACATACCAATAAAACCCTCTGGGAAGGGATCGAAACGGTTTTTTTAGCCACCACCAAAGAATATAGTTTTTTAAGCAGTAGCGTGGTTAAAGAAATTGCTCAATTCGGTGGCTCCGTCACCCATCTAGTCCCAGAAAACGTTTCTAGAGATATTTACTCATACTACAGTTAACATACTAGAATACAGCAATGAGGACGATCTGAACCTATGGCGCGCCGAGAACCTAATGATCGCAGAAAAGCAGTACCTAACACTTCTAATAGTGGGGTTCCCAGTCCACCCGTCGATTTCGATATCTATCAGGATTTGGCGCGTCTGCAAGAGATGATTTTTGATAGTTTCCATATCCCCCTTACCCGTTGGACAATCATCGATGAGGGACAGATATCCGAACAGATCGATCTCATCTATGAAACCGTGCCACCGGCAGTACAGAAAGCTTTAGCAATTTTGCAGGAAGAACAGGAAATTATCACTAAAGCAGAAGAATACGCTCAACAAGTCCTTCGTTCCGCTCAACAAAGGGCTGCCCAAATTCTCGATGAGTCCGGTATTATTCAACAAGCAGAACGGCAAGCGGCCCAAATTCGTCAACGGGTTCAGCAGGAGTGTGAATCCTTGCAACAACAAACCCTCGATGAAATCGAACAGATGCGTCACAGCACCGTGCAGGAAGTGCAACAGTTACGACAAAAAACCCAAGCGGAATGTCATGAAATTCAAAAAGGCGCTGACGACTATGCTGAAGCGGTTTTAGAACATCTCGATCGAGAATTAGGGGAAATGTTACAAGTTATTCGCAACGGTCGTCAACAGGTAAGATCGAAACCAACATCGTCAAAAAATCTACCCGGAGAACGTCCTTAATCAGTGATCAGTGATCAGTTATCAGTTATCAGATGTAAGTTTTAAGTTAATTAGTTAGTTATCTTCATCTTTATCCCTGATTACTGTTTGCTTACCACTGAAAAGCAGCCAACCCCTAATATCTCACTGATAAATGATCACGGAATTTCATGAATAACCCCTCCTCGAATTCCCATCTATTCGGACGCTTTCTTAGCGGGTTATTCAGCTGGAAAATTTGGTTATTTGTCCAGATATTTCAAGGCAGTAAAAGCTTTTATCGATTCCTGTATCATTATTTATATCGTCGTCCTAAAATCGATCGCATTCTCGGTAGCGATGTCATCTATATTCCTGAGAAAAAACTTTATAGCATTCCCCTTGATGTGCTGAAAATGGAGCGGCAAATGGTTAATAGTGATCGCCAGCAGTTGACTTCTATTACTACTTGGAAAGTTAAAACGATTCATCCCACCATCACCGAAACCGAGATACAATTCCACGATATTACCGTCGATTTACAACAGGTACACCTGATTAAATCAGACCTTAATAACTACGATTATACTAACACTCGCCGCTTGGCTCCTCTGGTGAAAACCTTACTTTTTGAAATTAACCCCAAAATTGCCAGTTTAGTAGAAAAGAGAAATCAATTACATAGACTGCGAAATCTGGCCGCATCTTCCGAAATTTTTCATTCACAAACCCGATTGTACGATCGAGCAATTAATCAAGTACAGCTAATTATTGATCAAGCGGAAACTTTGAGACAAGAATGTTTAAAATTTATCCGAGAAACCCTGATCGAACGGGAATTAGTGCAATCCGATATCGATACCAATCTCGTTGATTTGCCCCTAGATTTTGCTATTCAATATCAACTAATTCAAGAAAAATATCAACTCTGGAAAGAAGAAGTACAAGCTTATTTTGAATTAAAAGATTCTTCCCTCCCTAAAAATTAACTATCACCGTCAGTTATCAGTATTCAGGAGATTATTTTTATTTATTCTCCCTGCTCCTTTTTCCCCAGTTCCCACTTTCCTATACTTTTGAAACAGGATTTAGTATTATGTCAAGTTTAACGGCAATTCGTGAACATATTTTTGCTTGGGGAAAACGCACCTATATCATGGGTGTTTTAAACGTTACTCCCGATAGTTTTAGTGATGGGGGAGAATTTGACAATGTTGAAAATGCCCTGCTACAGGCGATGAAAATGATCGAGGCCGGGGCTGATATAATCGATATCGGTGGTCAATCCAGCCGTCCGGGAGCCGAAGAAATTAGCCTAGAAGCAGAATTATCGCGAGTTATCCCCGTAATCACTGCTATTCGACAACAAAGTTCTATTCCTATCTCTCTCGATACTACCCGGGCGATCGTGGCAGCCCAAGGTATCGCCGCCGGGGCTGATTTGATCAATGATATTTCTGGGGGAACCTTCGATCGCCTATTATTGCCCACGGTGGCTAAATTGGCCGTTCCCATCATCCTCATGCACCTGCGGGGCAATCCGCAAACCATGCAATCTCTAACACATTATGACGATTTAGTCAAGGAAATTAAAGAATTTTTACAGGATCGCGTTAAGGAAGCTTTACATTGGGGTATTGCTAGGGAAAATATTATCATCGATCCAGGGATTGGTTTTGCCAAAACCGGGACACAAAATCTTGAGTTATTGCGAGAATTAGGGCAATTTCGGGATTTAGACTTACCTATTTTAATTGGATTGTCGAGAAAACGCTTTATTGGCGAGATTACAGGCAAAGATGACCCAAAAGAACGAGTTTTCGGAACGGCGGCGGCCTGTGCAATAGCGATCGCTAAGGGGGCCGATATCCTGCGCGTCCATGATGTGGATGCGATCGTAGATGTGAGTAAAGTGGTGGACGCAATCGAGCGAAGTTGAAAATTTTTGCTAGTCTTAGAATCATCCACACTTCGATCGAAATCAGCGATGAATAGCCAACTAACTAGCGATCATTGTATGTTACCCGTGATTCGATCTCCCCGGGATTATCAAGTTTTTCGCATTAGTGCTGGGGATACGAATCGTTTAGCGATCGTCTTCGATTCTACCGTAGCGGGGGATTCCTTGACCGTTTGTGTGGAAATTTTCGATCCCCACGGTCGCACCCCTACCCATCGTCATCATTTTGCCGTAGAAATGTTTTTTATCCTCAAAGGGGAAGGAATGGCTATCTGTGATGGTAAACCGATTCCCCTAGGTCCGGGGGATAGTTTATTAGTCCGTCCCACAGGTATTCACGAGATTAGAAATGTGGGGGACGGAAGACTTTATGCACTATGTTTTATGGTTCCCAATGAGGATTTTTCGGAATTAATTCGTAATGGCATCCCAGAGGAGTTAGACGCAGAAGATTTAGAGGTGTTGATGGGAACTATTAAAGGATAATCAAGCAATATCATCCCTTAAATTTTGGGCTTTTTTTCTAGAAAGAGGGCGATAAAAAAGGTAAAGGTTCCTCCCAGAAGTCCGAAGATTAGCCAATTTAATCTTGGATAGCCTTTATTGATAGCGATGACTGTAGCAATGCCACCGATGAGACAATGCCAGAAAAAAAGCAACAAGAATAAATCCAAGCTCAGGGAAATATCACCAATTAGTTTCATATTTTCTCAGTAGAGCGATAGAGTTAATTGTTTAGATAGCAAATCTCTAAAATTTTTCCAATGACCGAATCCCTGACCCGATTTTATGTTTATTAACCTTTATAAGTATTTCTCTTATTTTTTTGTCCAAGGCCATTTTGTTCCCATCTCGGTTAAAGCTGAAAAAACTAGATAGAGAATGAGAAGGGCAACACAAAAGAGAAAAGTCAATAAGTCGTTATTCATCGAGTTATCGCTGATAGCCTAAAGGTCACTGATTCGCTACTATTCATTTTACCACTACTTAGCAATTACTGCTTTTCTAGACTGTTTAAACAGGATTGATTATTGTTGCTGTTGTGCCAAATAGTTAAGCACTGTTTCCAGAGTCAAGTCTAAGCGTTCCGAGATTTGTTGCGGGGTTAAACCGAGGTCTTGCAGTAGAGGAATTGTTTTCAATTTTTGCAAGTTTATTCCCCGTTCAATTCCATCTCCAAAAGCTTCTTGATAGAAACGAGTTTGTTTTAGGTCTTGCAGTTCCAACATAGCTTCAATTTCCTCTCGACTTTTTTGGGGTAATTTATAAATGATTATCGTTTCGATTAAATCAATGACATTTTTCTGTACTAAGCGATCGCTCACTTCTCTTTGAGCCTGTTTAATTAAAATCTTAGCAGAATTGATAGCTTGACTCTCACTTTCCGTAACCAATTTGATCATGGCGATCCCTAAGGAAGGAGTCTCGTCATTTGGCAATTCATCCAGATAGATTCTTTTAACCCTTGCCAAGGATAACAAATCGGCAAATTGCGGGGGATGTTCTCGCTCAATTTCTCGGCTAGGATAAATTACAACTATCTGCCACGGTGACAAAGGTTTATACTGTCTAAGATACAAGAAAAGTTCCGAAAATAATCGATAATATAGGTCTTCATCCTTTTGAAACTGCACTTCTACCAGATAAAAGGGCGAATTTTCTAGATGATCGAGCGGCAAAAATAAACCATCCAATCGAAAAGCTAGTTGTTTAACTTCTTGGGAAGTAAATCGATAATTGCTAACCATAGCATCGGGTTGAGCGATTAATTCAAAGAACGAATCGGGAAAATCGAGAAACATTCGATAGAATATGCTGTCAGTTTTCATGCTGCCACAAAATTGCCTGTAATTTCAGCTTAATCTGCCTATGATCATCCCATCGTTTCTGCAACCCGGTGCTAAAGTTTCTCTGGTGGCCACCAGTGGAGCCGTCAAGGAATTAGCCGCCCTAGAAAAAGGCGTAGAAATCTGGCGATCGAGGGGTTATCAAGTGGAATTGAGCGATAATTGGGCTAATCGTCTCGGTTATCTCGCTGGTAGCGACGAGCAACGTCGTCAAGCTTTAGCCCAAGCATGGCAAGATCCCGATTGTCAAGCAATTCTCTGCGCTAGGGGGGGTTACGGTAGCGCTCGCCTCTTGGAAAATTGGACATGGGCAAAAACTAACCCGAAATGGTTAATCGGTTTTTCCGACGTGACGGGGATTTTATGGAGTTTAGCGAAACAGGGTATTTGTAGCGTTCACGGGGCAGTTTTAACCACCTTAGCCCAAGAAAGTCCCCAATCAATCGATCGCCTCTTTTCTCTTCTGGAAGGTCGTCCTTTAGCCCCTCTTGTCGGTCAAGGTTGGGGTGGGGGCAAAGTGCGGGGACGCTTATTACCAGCTAATTTAACCGTAGCCACCCATCTCCTCGGAACCTCGGTTCAACCCACCCTAGAGGGGGTAATTTTAGCCCTAGAGGACGTAACCGAGGCCCCCTACCGGATCGATCGAATGTTAACTCAGTGGCGAATGCTGGGCATTTTCTCCCAAATTAAAGGCATTGCTCTCGGTCGTTTTAGCCGTTGTCTGGCAGCCCCCGACAGTGATAGTCAAACCGTAGAGGAAGTCTTAAAAGAGCGTTTGGGCGATTTAGGCATTGCGGTTATTGCTGAGTTACCTTTCGGTCATGATGGCGATAATGCCGCTTTACCGGTGGGAACAATGGTAGAACTGGACGGGGATCGGGGAATCTTAGAATTTTTCTATCCCCAATGATCCACTTTTTTGATAGTATCTTAGAGAAGTGTTAACAAATGTAACAAAAAATTAATTATAGATGAAAGTATTAGTTGTCGGTGCGACAGGAACCCTAGGGCGACAGATCGTGCGTCATGCCATCGATCAGGGACATCAAGTGCGTTGTTTGGTACGCAGTCAGAGAAAAGCGGCTTTTTTGAAGGAATGGGGCGCAGAATTAGTCGGGGGAACCCTACGGGATAAGAGTACCATTATTGCCGCTTTAGAGGGAATGGACGCGGTGATCGATGCCGCTACTGCCCGGGCGACGGACTCAGCCAGCATTAAACAGGTGGATTGGGATGGTAAAGTTAATCTGATTCAAGCGGCCAAAACTGCGGGAGTTGATCGCTTTATTTTCTTTTCGATTCTCAATGCCGAAAAATATCCCAACGTGCCTTTAATGGAGATAAAACGCTGTACCGAGAAATTTCTAGCAGAATCGGGGTTAAAATATACAATTCTGCGTCCCTGTGGCTTTATGCAGGGTTTAATCGGTCAATACGCCATCCCGATGTTAGATAATCAAACGGTCTGGATCACGGGGGAAAGTACAGCAATCGCCTACATGGACACCCAAGATATCGCCAAATTCGCCGTTCGCGCCCTAGAAGTCCCCGAAACCGTCGGTCAATCCTATCCTGTGGTGGGCAGCAAAGCTTGGAAAGCTGAAGAAATTATCGAAGTTTGCGAACGCTTATCGGGTAAAGAGGGGAAAATTTGGCGTTTACCCATGGGATTACTGCGTTTTATGCGGGGAATAAGCCGTTGTTTCCAATGGACTTATAATATATCTGACCGACTAGCTTTTGCGGAAGTTCTCGCTAGTGGTCAAGCTCTTGATGGCCCAATGGAAGAAGTTTATCAAGTATTTGGCCTTGATCCGAGTCAAACAACTACTTTAGAATCCTATTTACAAGAATACTTTAGCCGCATTCTCAAGAAGCTCAAGGAAATCGACTTCGAGAAACAAAAAGCTCAGAAGAAGAAGAAAACTCCTTTCAAAAAGAAAGCGTGAACCAGCAGTAGGAAAATTTGTCAATGCCCAAAATCGGCATTATTTACAACGATATTAAGCCTATCGCTTGTAAAACAGCCCATCAGATACAAGATCAGCTACTTTCTTTAGGTTGGCAGGTGTTTATGGCTACCGGCAGCGGTGGCCTGCTAGGCCATTCCAAACCCTCTCGTCCGGTTTGTTTTACCCCGATCGATCAGTTAGTCCCCCCCCACTTCGATCAGGATTTAAGTTTTGCGATCGTGTTGGGGGGCGATGGTACAGTCCTATCGGCGGCCCGGCAGTTGGCCACCCTCAATTTGCCCCTGTTAACGGTCAATACGGGACACATGGGCTTTTTGACCGAAATTTACCTAAATCAGCTTGAACCCGCCTTAGAGCAGGTTTTAGAAGGGAATTACACCATCGAAAATCGCTCGATGATCACGGTGCGACTGTTTCGCGAAGATACCCTCCTCTGGGAGGCACTTTCTCTCAATGAGGTGGTCGTCCACCGGGAACCCCTCACCAGTATGTGTCATTTTGAGATTCAAATTGGTGAACACGCACCCGTCGATATCGCTGCCGATGGGGTGATTCTCTCCACTCCTACCGGTTCTACTGCCTATGCTCTCAGCGCCGGGGGTCCGGTAATAACTCCCGATGTGCCGGTATTACAATTAGCTCCCATTTGTCCCCATTCTTTAGCTTCCAGATCCTTGGTATTTTCTGACAAGGAAACGGTAAATATTTTCCCAGCAACTGCTAATCGGATGGTGATGGTAGTGGACGGTAATGGCGGTTCTTATATCTTGCCAGAAGATCGAATTAATGTGCAGAAATCGCCCCACCAAGTCCATTTTATTCGTCTGCAATCCACGGAATTCTTCCGCATCCTCCGGGAAAAATTAGGTTGGGGTTTACCTCATATTGCTAAACCAACTTCGGTGGAATTACCCTAATCAGTTATCAATTATCAGTTATCAGATGTGAGCTTTCAGTTCACTGATTACTGGTTACTGTTTACTGATAGCTTAATTTATGCTCTCTTTTCGTGCCAAAATAGCTTTTTATTTAGAGGATGTCACCACGGCGATCGGACTGACGGTAAATCTGCTTATCTTGGCATTAATTTTACTATCTTTGGGGATTTATGTGGCTCAAACCTATCCCTTATCCGTCACTTGGCAAATGTGGTTACGTCAGCTTGATTGGGGAATTTTAAGCTTATTTTCCCTAGAGTATTTAATTCGGTTTTGGTGTGCGGAATCAAAACTAGGCTTTGTTTTTAATATTTTTTCCATTCTAGATTTATTGTCAATTTTGCCCCTATTTTTTGGTTTTTTTGATATTAGATTTTTTAGAATTTTTCGCTGGTTTAGAATTTTGCGAGTGATTCGTTTTTTTGGTTCCGATCTTTCTATTTTTCGGATTAAAACTTCCGATCAGATAGTATTTACTCGCATATTACTAACTCTATTTTCGATTATTTTTGTCTATGCAGGTTTAATTTATCAGATCGAACACCCAATTAATCCCCAAGTTTATCGGACATTTTTTGATGCTTTTTACTTTGCTGTCGTGACTATGACTACCGTGGGATTTGGGGATGTAACTCCCCTTTCTGATGGGGGCAAAATGGTGGCAGTTTTAATGATTTTAACGGGAGTTTTGTTAATTCCCTTGCAAATTAGCGATCTGACTAAACAACTATTAAAATCTGGCACTCAAATTGATTATCCTTGTCCAGATTGTGGTTTACCCCGTCACGATATAGATGCCAATTTTTGTAAAAACTGTGGGGCAAAACTCTTAAAAAAACCTGATTGAGACTAATTCTGGCGAAATTCAGGAGCCGGTCGCCGGTCGTCAGGAGATTATTTTTATTTATTCTCCCCACTCCCCCACTTCCCCACTTCCAATCCGTCTAAATGTTAAGTTAAGTATCGAAGAGCGTCCGTTTCATCACCCAGTAGTAATATAATCACTGAGTTATCAACTTTGATCCTTGAGTATGACTGCATTCACCACAACCCCCACCCTTGCCAATTTGCCGGCCAGTGACAGCCGTAGCCGCGTCAGTGAATTTATGAAATCCCTACAGGATGAAATTTGTCAGGGATTAGAAGAAGTGGATGGACAAGCAAAATTTATCGAAGATAGTTGGCAACGGCCCGAAGGTGGCGGCGGACGTTCGCGAGTTTTGCGGGAAGGGGCAATTTTTGAACAAGCAGGGGTGAATTTTTCGGAAGTTTGGGGGAAAGAATTACCTCCTAGCATTGCCAAACAACGGCCCGAGGCTGCTGGTCATGAATTTTATGCCACGGGAACCTCGATGGTCTTGCATCCTCGCAATCCTTATATTCCCACAGTTCACCTCAATTATCGCTATTTTGAAGCAGGTCCGGTTTGGTGGTTTGGCGGTGGTGCTGATTTAACTCCCTACTATGCTTTTGAAGAAGATGCTAGTCATTTTCACCGCACTTTTAAACAGGTTTGCGACCAACATCATCCCGAATATTATCCCGTTTTTAAACGCTGGTGTGATGAATATTTTTATCTCAATCATCGTCAGGAAGCCAGAGGCATCGGCGGGATTTTCTTTGATTATCAAGACGGTTTAGACCCTCTTTATCGTGGTCCTTTTGCCGAAAGTGATGCCGCTATCTATTCAGAAAAATTATCTCCCCAACAACCCCGCAACTGGGAAGAAATTTTTAGTTTCATTAATGACTGTAGCCGAGCTTTTCTACCCGCTTACGTTCCCATTGTCCAGAAACGGCACTCGACGGAATACGGTGACAGAGAACGTCAGTTTCAACTCTATCGTCGCGGTCGTTATGTAGAATTTAATTTAGTTTATGATCGTGGCACAATTTTTGGGCTGCAAACTAACGGTCGTACCGAGTCGATTTTGATGTCTTTACCTCCTTTAGTCCGTTGGGAATACTGTTATCAACCTGCACCAAACACCCCAGAAGCAAAACTCTATGATGTCTTCCTAAAACCCCAAGATTGGGTTAATTGGCAAGCTTAAATCAGTTATCAGTTAGCAGTTACCAGTTATCAGTTACCAGTTACCAGATTTGAGTTTTAAGTGAGCATTATGTATTAAGTGAGCAGTATTAAATAGCAGTTTCCTACTGTCTTTTTACTGTTTACTGTTCAGTGATCACTGATCACTGATCACTGTTCACTGATCACTGATCACTGATTACTGATCACTGATTACTGTTCACTGTTCACTGAAAATACTTTCCACACCCTTGTCAAGTAAATAAATCTAAAAATTTTGGCTAATTTTTGGACACCTCTCCATACTCGTCTGGAAACCACGGTGAAAAAGGGACAATTACTACCTAAAAATGCGTCTCTGTTAGTGGCATTGTCAGCAGGTCAGGATTCCCTCTGTTTAGGGCAATTATTGCTGGATTTGCGCCCTCGTTGGGGTTGGCAACTAGCGATCGCTCATTGTGATCACCGTTGGTCCTCCGACCGAGGATTAGTCACTCATGTGCGGGAAATCGCCGAAATTTGGCAATTACCTGTTTATATTACCACCGCACCCCCCATGGCGGAAACGGAAGCCAAGGCCAGACAATGGCGTTATCAAGCTTTACAAACAATAGCCCAACAACAGGGTTTTAATTATCTTCTCACGGCACACACGAGGAGCGATCGAGCGGAAACTTTTCTTTATAATCTCATGCGCGGGGCAGGTAGTGATGGACTTTCTGCCTTAACTTGGTTGACAAGTTTAACCCCAGATATTTTTTTAGTCCGTCCCCTCTTAAATGTCACTCGCGGGGAAACTTTGGCTTTTTGTCAAAGTCGAGAATTACCGATCTGGTATGATCGAGCTAATGAGAATTTACGCTATGCTCGCAATCGCATCCGTCAGGAATTATTACCCTACCTGCAAACTAATTTAAATCCCCAAATCGAAAAACATCTCGCCCAAACTGCCGAAATTTTGGAAGCAGAAAGCGATTATTTAGATAGTATTGCCCAGGATATTTTTCGCCAGGTTATCGATCTAGATCAACAAAGACTCGATCGCTCCCCTTTACAAATTCTACCTCTAGCGATACAAAGACGAGTGATTCGTTTATTTTTGGCTCAATATTTACCCTCATCCCCTAATTTTGCCGAAGTTGAGTCAGTGGTTAATCTCATTACCGGTGTTAATCGCGATGCCACTTCCTCCTTAACCGGCAAAATTCGAGTAGAAGTACAACAAAATTGGCTATATATCAGTGATCAGTGATCAGTGATCAGTGATCAGTTATCAGTTATCAGTTATCAGATTACAGTTTTAAGTGGACAGTGTTAATAGTAATACAATTAAACTAAAAATAAAATTGGCGTAGAATAATGAGCGAAACTAAAGTAATTGATCGAGAAAGTTTACTGGTCAATCTCCGGCAACAACTGCGAGCCGGACAACAGGAATTAGCCGATTGGCAAGGGGGAAAAATGGCCATTTCTGCGGTGCCGGGGGCAGGAAAATCCCACAGTTTGGCCGTAGCTGCCGCTATGGTTATTGCTCGTGAGCAACTTCATGCTAAAAAACAGTTAATTATTGTCACCTACACGCGCTCGGCTGCCGCTAGTATTAAAGCTAAAATTAAACAACGCTTGCAAGATTTACAACTTTCGGCCCAAGGTTTTAGCGTCCAAACTCTGCACGGACTGGCCCTACAATTGGCCCGTCGTTACTCGGAATTATCGGGATTAGACCTCGAATCTTCTACCTTAGTTATTCCGACTCCTAGCCACAGAATTATTAGAAACTCGGTGGAAAAATGGCTAATTACTGACCCAATCCGTTATCAAAAGTTATTAGAAGGAGTGGAATTTGATGGGGAAGAAACAGAAAGATTACGCCGTCAATCGGTGTTGAGAACCGAAATTTTACCTAGTCTTGCCTATACGGCCATTCATGAGCTAAAAAGTTCGGGATTATCACCGCAGCAAGTCTGGGAATTAAGCCACTACACCGACGATAATTATCAAATTCTCGCTATTGCTAGTGGTTTGTACCAACAGTATGAAATCCTGATGCGTCAGAAAAACTATATAGATTATGATGACATGATTTTAGGAGCATTGCGAGTATTAGAGGAAGAAAAAATTCGCCGACAATGGCAAAAATCTGTCTTTGGAGTCTTTGAAGATGAGGCACAGGATTCTAGTCCTCTCCAAGAAAAACTAATTACTATTTTAGCAAAAAATAATGACGGTGAAATACCTAATTTAATTCGCGTGGGCGATCCCAATCAAGCGATTAATTCTACCTTTACCCCCGCCGATCCTGTTTACTTTAATTGGTTTTGTGAAAGTTGTCAAAACGAAGGCAATTTATCGACTATGAACCAAGCAGGTCGCAGCAATACTAAAATTATTGAAGCTGCTAATTTAGTTTTACAATGGGTCGATCGAGATTGGAAACAGGGAAAAGATAATCATAAAGTTACCGAGGCTCCTTTTCGAGTTCAAGCGATTCTTCCCGTCAGTGCCGAAGATCCCCAGCCTAATCCAGTTAAGGAGGGAAAAGGATTAGAAATTTATCAACCCGATGACATTTATCAAACAGTGGAATTCATTGAAAAACGTCTAGTTAAATTACTCCAAGAAAATCCTCAACATAATGCGGCTATCCTCGTTAGAGAAAATCGACAGGGACACTTTTTTGCTCAAAAATTTGCCCATTTTTATAAAAGTTATCAAATCAGACTTTTTGAAGCTAACGAGATTGATCGCTTTTCCCAAATTCCCGCCGAAATGCTGAAACTATTAGCTTTTGTCGAACGTCCCCACTCTCCCGATTATCTCAAGGGGGCTTTAGAAGTGCTACAATTTAGGGGTTTAATTACTGCCCAAGACTTAAATCCTTTAGTTACCTATCCCGAACAATTTCTTTATCCCACTCCCCTCGATCCTGAACTCAAATCTAACGAAAAAATCGCCCGTCGTTATTGCTGCAGTTTACTAAAAGCTAGATTAGAATTACCCCATTATCAACTCTTATCTTTTTTCGCTATGACTCTCCAATATTCGGGGTCAGAATTAGCCACTTTGCAAAAATTAAACGCCCGTATTTATCAGGAAACTGCTGGTAATAGTTCTCTAAAAAATACAATTAATACTCTCAATGAAATTATCGCCTCCGAGCGCTTTGAAGGAGTGGAAGAAGATAACGACGATTGTTATACTCGTCCCGGACAACTGACGATTATTACTATGCACAAAGCCAAGGGTTTAGACTGGGATTATGTTTTTATCCCCTTTCTTCACGAAGATATTATCCCGGGCAAACCTTGGGTTCCCAATGGGGCAAAATTTTTGGGAGATTTTACCCTCGCAGAAGTGTCCCGGGCGCAAATTCGAGCAGCAGTTCATCAACGCTATTTAAACCCCGACAGCATACCAATTATTCCCCCACCTTTAAGCGCTTGGTTAGAAGCTGGACAACTTAAAAAAGCTGAAGAATACCGACTTTTGTATGTAGCGATGACGCGAGCAAAAAGACTTTTATGGATGTCGAGTGAAAAAAAAGCTCCTTTTCGTTGGAACACTTTTCGCGGGGATGAAAGTAGTCAATTACAGGATAAAAATCCCTGTCCTGTCTTTCCTGTTTTAATCAATGCTTTCCCCGATTCTTTCTGTGTTTAACTGTTGCTGCAGCGTCCGCGGATAAAGAATTAGGAAGACAAACCACCAAAGGAGTATGGGAATAGATAGGAGTAGAGTTAACCAGAGACGCTGGGTTAAAAACCAACACCCAGCAATCAGGGTAATTCCTGTCAACAGAATCGACCAAGGTTGACACCAACGGGGTTTGTGGTCCCAAACGTTATCGGATTTCGAGTTAGACATTGGTTACGGATCAGTAATTTAAGTAGTAGGACAAAATTAACTTCTTGGTTAGGATAGGCAAAAGGCAAGAGGTGGTTAGATATGTCTAATTAATTCTGTCTGGCTAGTTACTAACTCAATTTTAGAGCGATCGAGCTTAAAAAACACCTAGGAAGACCGAAAGAGTAAAAAATTACTCGATTTACTTATTTAAAAATAACTCCCTGCAATCATACCCGCTAATAAAATAAAACCGACCCAAACATTTTGACCGAACATTTGACCATAAACTGGTTTGGGTAAATCCGATTGACGTAACAGCCGGTATTGACGCAACCAAGCGATCGCAGCTAGACCCAACCCTAGCCAAAAAGAGGCTGATAATTGCAGTTTTTGCCCCTCCCAAGCCAATAGACCCACTGTCAGGGCAAAAAAGACCCCCACAGCTTCCGGGGCGTATTTGCCGAAAAATATGGCACTAGAGTTAATACCAACCTTGAGATCATCCTCTCGATCGGACAGAGCATAAATTGTATCAAATGCCAATGTCCAAAAAATCACCGCTCCCCATAATATAAATGTATTACTATTTAACGACCCGGTGACGGCACTCCAACAGATTAAAACCGCAAAACCCCAAGCGAGAGAAAGAACCAATTGGGGTACGGGAAAAAAACGCTTGGCCAGAGGATAGCAGATAATCAAGGGAACGGCGGCTAAACATAGGCAAAAACTCAGTAAATTCAGATATAAAGCTAAAATTGCGGCAGAAAAGAAAGCAATCAGAGCGATAATCAGACCAACCTTGATCGATAAAGCTCTGGCCGCTAAAGGACGGTTACGGGTGCGATCGACTTGTGGATCGATATCCCGATCCCAAAGATCGTTAACTACACAGCCGGCGGCGCTAGTGGCCAAAGTTCCCAAAATGATCACCCCGATCAAGGGTAGCGGTGGCCCCCCGTCTGCCGCCAAAAATACCGCCCATAAAGCGGGAATCATCAAAATTAACCTACCGGCGGGTTTATCCCAGCGCAAGAGGCGAATAATCGTCATCCAAGTGGGTTCTAGATCGGGTTGGGATATAGTCATAATTTCTCGTCAAAAGTAGAAACTAGGAGTTAACGGTGTGTGGGGTGTGGGGTGTAGGGTGTGGGGAGCAGGGAGAACAAAGCTGCCTCTTGCCTTTTGCCTTTCCTAACCAAGAAGTTAATTTTGCACGACTACTTACTTAACCTGATTACCAGCCCCAACTATTGGGAACGCCTTTAAACGGACCAACCACATCGGAGGTTATCCATCCCCCGTAAAAGTTACCCGGTTGCGCTTGTACTAATTCACCGTCGGCATAACAAGCGGTCATTTTGGCGGGATAAAAAGCCAGATAATCCTTAATTGCCTGAAACTCTGGTGTTGGCTCCGGATAATACCAAGCGGCGTTAATTACCTGTTGGTCGCCAACGGTGATATTGTAATATCCCGCTAGACCTTTCCACTCACAAAAAGACTTTTCTGCTGTCGCTTGCAGGTATTCCATTTTAATATCTTGGGGTGGTAGATAATAAACTGGGGGATGACTGGTTTCTAGAACTCGATAACTGCTTTTAGTATCGGCAATTATCACACCATTAAAGATAATTTTTAGGTGTTTAGGCGATAATTCTAGGCGCGGGGGACGCGGATAATCCCAGACGGATTCCTGTCCTGCTTTTGCTGGTATCGGTTGGGGACGAAACATAATTTTTCAAGTTTATAGTATTCAATTATCAGTTATCAGTTATCAGTTATCAGTTATCAGTTTTGAGTTTTAAGTGATCATCATCAAATGGCAGTTTACTGCTGTCTTTTCACTGCTTACTGTTTACTGCTCACTGCTCACTGCTCACTGCTCACTTTTTACTGAAAAGAGTTTTCTCAGGGTTTCCACTCGCTCTCGATTGACATTTAAATCCGATTCTCCTAACCGGGAGGCCGAGCGAACATCGATCGCATTTTTGCTAGGATTAAGAGAAAATTCCAGATCATCGACAAATCCCATCCATTGACTGCTAAATTCGGCGTAGAGATAGTTACTATCTTGGTTAATAATTTTAGTTCTCGGTTGGGAAGCGATAATTTTAGCTAATTGCTCGATCGCTTCTTTGCCGCTACCCTGATAACTAAGGGGTTCGATCGAATGAGCCTGATCCTGACTCTGACTACTAACACAATTAGGAGTGACCGGACAAGGGGCCAGTTTACCCTCCCTGACTCCCAAATAATCGGGACGAGTACCAGCGAATAAACTGACGCTATCGGGAGCAATTAACCTAATTCCTAGCCAGATGAGCAGTATTACTAGGAAAATAAACGGGGTTAGCCGGAAAGATTTTTTCACCGTGTCGGAAGTTTCAGTCATGCTAGTCTTACAGAATCACTTCAATTAACTTAACATTGATAGGTGTGACAATATCAGGAGATAGAATAAGATGTTTCTCGATGAATTACAACCCGTTGTTAAAGAACTGATTCAACAACCGATCGCTTTTTTCGGTGGTTTTGCCTCGGGATTACTGCGCTTGAAACTTTCGGACGATCCCCTCAAAAAATGGTTGGAACAGCAGGGATTAGTCAGTTTTAACGACAATAATCAGGATAACGGCAACAGTCCCCAGTCGATCTCGATCGATTAGGGATCAGGGGTTAGCTGTTGGGGATAAGGGTATTCTCCCATCCCCAACACCCCCCGCTTACCACTGCATCAGCTTAACTTTCGGCTGAAAGTAGATAAATTTCCTCGGCTACTCGTTTTAAGCGTCTTAATTGCGCTTCCATATCCTTTTTAGTCCATTTGGCGGCGAATTGCTGGAATCCCCACCCCACAACCGGATTAGGAATGGCAAACTCAAAACGATTGATTAGACAAGTGCCGCGATCATTGGGTTGACATTCCCAGCGATCGCAACCGCAAAAAAAGCCTTCAAATTGCCAGACAATTAACCCCGGTTCTCTCTCAATCACCGTACTTTTTAGCGTTGGCTGAATTAGGGGAATTTGAATCAAAAAACGACTTCTACCACCGATATCGGTCTTCCAATCGCCGATAGGTTCACAAACTAACACCGGATTCAACCAGCGACGCATTAACTCTAAATCCGTGATACAACGCTCCACCGTCGTGGCACTAGCTTTAATCTGAATTGATTGTTCAAATACTTGACAAGATGACATTGATCTGCTTATAAATTGCTGGCTGAGAATTTCAGTAGTCGGACAAAAATAAAGTTAACTGTTTAGACAAGGCAACAGTAAGGGTTTTGTACTTGGTTACATTTCTTAACATTGAAGTATAACCTAATTTGCTACCCAAAACGAAAACTTCGTACCTCACCATTAAGATAACTGCTCTCAAGCTCACTTTTTCACTAGCTTGAGCAACTCTCGAAAACGTTGGCGTAAACCCTCGATATTAACTGATAATAACATTGGTATCGATAACAAAGCGTTTAGTCATCTTCATTTAAGAGAGATTCTAAAATTTCAGGGGTTAATCCTCTCTCTTGTGCTTTTTGTCCAATAGTAGCCATCGTTTTATATAATTTGTCCAGAGATTCTTTTCTAGATAAATTTGAAGATTGAACATAAAAAGCAATTTTTTCTGCTATTTTTTGGCGTTCTTCTTCCGTTGCATTCCAATAATTTTCAGCAACATCTAAAGAAACTTTGATTTTAATTTCTGTTTGATAGTTTGTCATAATTATATTTTCTTAGTTTAGTAGTAAAGAAATTTAGTCGAAATTAATAGCCTCCCTTCAGCCAGCGTTACAGTTTAGAAGTTTCAGTTACTCTAGCGCATTGTTAAACCGATTGTCAAGTTTAGTTACTCTCAATTTAACCCACATTCCGCACCCTAAGTGTCACAACGTCTCAAAAGAGGAAGGGGGGTTACAACATCCTAAGAAAAGCATTCCCAAATGCGTTCACCTATGGGATAGAGAGGTGCGTAGTTCAGCGAAGGAGAATTAATCTCTCGAAGTAAAAGTGAAGGGAATTTCTGAAATCGAATTCAGTCTGTTCAACTAACTAGCGTCATTGGTGATGATAGTGTGACTGTCAATTTTACAGGAACAAAAGCCGATTCTAGTACCGTTAGCCAAGCTTTTACTATCGATGCAATTCTCAGTACCCTAGAAACTTTTACCTTTAATTCTGGCTTCACTAATTTAGTATCTGTTGAATGGATTCAGGCATCCCCGTATCATCAGTTTGATAACATCAATGTCACACCGGTTCCCGAACCTTCAGCAATTTTAGGATTATTAGGTTTAGGACTTTTGGGCATCGGTTCTCAATTCAAACAAAAACGATAAATTGACAAAGTATGGTGATGGGATTTTTTCCATCCCTACTTGCGGAAAAATGCGGTCTAGAAACCTTCCAAGTTTAACTTTTAATTTTAACAAATTTTTTTAAATTCCTCTGCAATTACTCAAAAAATTTTACATCTTATAGCAGACAGGTAAAAATAAAAAACTTTTCTCTGCCAAGGCACCGATCGATAGGATAATTGATCATTGGAACATCTGCTCTGAGAATATGCCCCTCGATCGCCGTCAATTTCTTTATCTTTTAGGTGCTACCCTTGGCACAGCAACTCTAGGAAATTTTAACCGTCCCGCTTTTGCTGCCAATAGCCCCTATACTCTGCTTCCTCTCCCCTATGCTTATGATGCCCTAGAACCTTATATTGATAAGGAAACGATGCAATTTCATCACGATAAACACCATGTTGCCTACGTTAATAATCTCAATCTGGCAGTGGCAAAATATCCAGAATTGCAGCAAAAAACAGTAGTAGAATTAATTAAAAATCTTGACTCCTTACCCGCCGATATTCGCACCACTGTCCGCAATAATGGCGGTGGCGATCTTAATCATACGATGTTTTGGCAGATTATGTCCCCCGATGGCGGTGGCGAAGCAAAAGGAGAAATAGGAGCGGCAATAATCGCTAAATTTGGCAGTTTCGAGGAATTTAAAAACGCTTTCAACCAAGCAGGTACTAAACTTTTTGGTAGTGGTTGGACATGGTTGGTTTTAAATAAGTCAGGACAACTGGAAATTATCAGCACTGCTAACCAAGATAGCCCCCTAATGATGGGATTACAGCCAATTATGGGCAATGATGTCTGGGAACACGCCTATTACTTAAAATATCGTAATCAACGGGCTGAGTATTTAAAACAGTGGTGGAATGTGGTTAACTGGGAGGAGGTAAATCGCCGCTATCTTCAGGCAAAAGCTTAACGTTGACATCCTCACCGCCGTAAAACGGACGGTGATTCCCAAACCTCACGATTTAGGTTTCTGCTTCTTTCCCTTGCGGGGTTCCGCACCTGCCGCCCCAGTTTTACTCTGTTCTGGTCTTATGGTCGCTCTACAGACTGACA
>NZ_JADBSA010000358.1:0-8815 GCF_020246945.1 Microcystis sp. M113S1
CCCTCAACATCGGAAACAGCCATTGCTATTACTTTTTTAGTTATCAATCTTTCCACCCTGCTTCGGCAGGTTTTTTGGGCTTTTTTATGTCTGAAATGGAAAAACCGCACTTTTTCTGGGTCAATGATGACAATAAGTTATAGCTTAGAAGCTAATCAACAACTAAAGCTTATGCTTGTAGCTAAGTGAAATCATTGATTAAGAGACCTGTGCTTTTCAATAACTTTTTCAGCAGACCCTAGTTAAATCCAAGTATTCGATGATATTTTCTCCATCATCAAATTTGCGGTCAAAATCTTCAGCTTTCATAAATTTCTACCTCTTCAGGTCTAGAGCGTTTCCGTGGCTGCATCTCAATTTGGTCGAAATATCTATAGGACATTTTGGGCGCACGCAGTTCGATAAACTCACTGACCACTAGGCACTCCTACAATAATATTATCGTAGTGACTGTATCGGCAAAAGTTATAGTACAATTGAGCTAATAAACTTTGGAATTCCCTTGCTGCTGTTATCAGTAAAAAGTTATCAGGTAGAACCTGAAGGGAGCGTTCCCAAGTAAAAGGGAACGAGATATCACCTGATTATAATCTTGCTGGTTTTCTTGGATCTTGTCCGATGGCTCAGGGCAGATTTGAACTGCCGACCTTGGGCTTATGAGTCCCCTGCTCTGACCAACTGAGCTACTAAGCCGTTGTTTACACAGTTATCAATAATAACACACAATCACCCAATTGCACAAGAGCAAAAAAGGGAAGAAAAAATCTTCCCTTTCTGGGCATCTTTAACGTCTGCCTGGCAGGAAAGCCATGGGATTGACTGCTCCCTGGCCGGAGGGGTGAACCTCGAAATGTAGGTGGGGGCCGGTGCTAAAACCGGTGCTACCCATCTGGGCGATTGGCTCGCCTTGCTGAACAGTTTGGCCGCGACGCACCAGCAGACGGCTGTTATGGGCATAGAGAGTGGTGCTACCATCGGGGTGACGCAGTTTCACCAGATTGCCATAACCGCCAGAATTCCAACCGGAGGAGATTACTTCACCGGCAGCCGCCGCCACAACCGGTGTACCCACTGGACCGGCGATATCGATGCCGCGATGAGGTCTGCCCCAGCGCCAACCGAAACCGGAAGTTAACACACCCCTAGTGGGCCAGATAAAGCCGGTAAAAATGGGGGTGGGATTAGGTAAATACTCATCGGGATTAGCGAGGGGAGGAAGGGAAGGTTCTACGGTTTCGCCGACGGGAATTCGTAGGCGGTCATTATATTCTTCCACATTGGTAGGAGCCGAACCGATAATCTGTGGGGGGGTGCTTTGGTTAGAACGAGAACGAAGGGCAGCCCATTGAGGATTAGGGGTTATTTGCCGATCATCGACGGTTTCTGAGGGATTATCGACGGGAATAGCGATACTTTTCTGGGTTTCCGAAAGGTTAGTTTCCCGCAGATTAGCCACCTCTTGGCGCAATCTTTCCCGATAGCTGCCGGTGATATTTTCGGGGAATTCTTCCGTCTCCGTGGTGGCAGTTGCGGCGGGCAAATTTTGCCGATTGCTGGGGTTAAAGGACAATCTAGGGCGATCGCCGACCAAGGGGGTAAGATTTTGATTAACTCTAGCGTTGGCAGAGCGGTCGCGAATCACTAGGGTTTGATTAACTTTAATCCGGTTGGGATTGTCAATGCCGTTTTCCCTGGCTAATTCGGCGGGGGTGATGCCGAGAGCGCGAGCGATCGTGTTTAAGGTATCCCCTGGCCGAACCCGATAAACTTGATTTTCTGGGGGAATTATGACCCGAGGATTGGGAACGGCGGGAATTTCAGTGACAGGAGCCGGATTTCCTAGGGCGACGCTGGGAATTTCCGGTCTGCTTGTCCAGGGAGGATTAACGGGAATTGTGGCTATCGGGCGATCGCTTTCAGGGGTGGGAACGGGAATCGGGATCACCTGGCTGGTTGGTCGGGGCGATTCTTCGGGAGCAATAACGGGAATCTCGACAGCGGTTGGCGAATTATCGGGAACGAGAGCGGTAGTTTCGGTGACGATTACTGTTTCCCCGGAATCGGACTGATGGGGGATTTCCTCGGTCCGTAGGGCGGCCAAACTTTCTTGGAGACGTTGACGGGTTTGACGCAGACTAGCAGAGGAACTATCCAACTGCTCAGGAGTTGCTGCCGGGGCTGCCGGGGGCAACTGCTCAGGAGTGGGAATTTTTAAGGTTTGTCCGATAATCAGATCGGATTGGGGGGGGAGATTATTGCGGGTAGCGATCGCTGTAGGGGTGGTTTGATAGGTGTCGGCTAAACTCCACAGGGATTCTCCCGGTTTTACCTGATGCTCAACCACTGATGTGGCGATGAATTTGACGGTAGCAAGTGCTTGGGATTGGATTATTTGCGGTTCTTTTAGTTCTTTACCCGCACCTTTTGCTTTTTGGGACAGGTCAATTACTTCCCATTCTAAGGGTACAGAATTGGCGGCCTGGGCTGATTCTGAGGTGGAGTTGAGAATGCTAGGTACTCCCAGAGAGAGTGCTAATCCCAGCAGGGCAGCCGAGCAACGGACTCGGTTAGACTCAGCAGTGCAATTCTGTTCTGGGGTAGCGGATGTCATGGGGTTGTGGATAAAAGTCTCTTTCAAACAGACCTCCTGTGGTGTAAAGAGTTAGCTAGAGCCAGTCGATTCAGCCGATGATTCTAGCTTTCAGCATTAGCCTTGAGGCTAGAGTAGAAGTTAGGCAACTTTCTTTTTAGTCAAAATACCTAAAGGTGACTTTTAGGAGAGATTAACTTAGATTTTGAAATTGTGCAAGTCTCCCTCTGACTATTAGCATCGGGATCACGGCAAGTTGGTGACATTTTGAATGTCCAGATTGACGATGCTCTATCTCAGTTGTTCCAAGCTGATCAGCATTTTTGGTCCTGCCAATTTTTGCCAGTTTTTCATAGAAATTTTTTATCTGTTTTGCCGTTTACAAAGAAATTATTAATCATTTCCCATCCGTTTTTAATAGAGTGAAGGGAATTTCTGAAATGGAATTCAGTCTGTCTATATTTGACTATACTTTTACTAACTAGGGTCTGCTGAAAAAGTTTTTCGTGGGGACCGGGTGTGGGGTGTGGGGTGTAGGTTTTTACCGATTCTGAGGGGGTCAATTACCTAATTTTCAAAGAAAAAGTCCCGGAATTTTCCCCCGATCACTCCCAGAACTGGTACTTTTTGATTGACAAAAAGTCTAAAAGTCTTACCCAACAAGGTTTTTAGATTTATTCAGCAAGCCCTAACTATCACACCTCATTTTGAGGAGAAAGAAACGCCCTCAAGGAGCGGCGAGTCTCATAATCGCTACAATAATAGATAAAATTCTAATTGCGAGGAAAGCCTATCGATACCATCTTCGGCAATACCCAGGGACTGAAAGCCAGTCAGATGAAACAGCTACAAAGGCTGTACTATGAACGCTTGCCCATCGATACTCTCACCACCCCAGAATTCGCCCAAAGACTGGCGGCCATCAGTACCGATATTCATCAACCCCTCTGCACCTATATCAACCGTCGCGGCCAGGTAATTCGTGTGGGAGTGGGAACCCCCCGACAAACCCAATTTTCTCTCTTGGAACTACCCCGCTACGGTTCTGAACGTCTTTGCGGAATTCGTTGTATCGCCACGGAACTCAAGCAGGAACCGCCAAAAGAATCCAGTTTAACCGCCATGGCTTTGCAAAGATTAGACGCACTGGTGATCTTAACTCTAACCGGTACAGGTATGATCCGTCGCGGTGGTGGGGCAACTGGTTATGTGGAGCAAGTCTATCTGGCTCATCTCATACCACAAAGTCAAACAAATGTCAATAGTAATATATACTGGTCTGTCTCCCCGCCCTTAAATCTAGAGGATTTAAGCAAACAGGACTTTTTAGAGTTAGTGGAAGGACTAGAGGCGGAGTTTCAGCGAGAATTTACGGCTATAACCGTTGATACAGCCGAAGATCGGGTGCTATTGGTTGGTTTAATCACCGACGGTATGAGCGATCGCCAGTTCGAGGACGGTTTAAGCGAATTAGAACGTTTAGTTGATACCGCCGGGGGTAAAGTTTTGCAAGTCACCCGACAAAAACGGGATCATCCCCATCCTCAAACAGTGATCGGTTCGGGAAAAGTGGCAGAAATCGCCCTACAGGTGCAAACTTCGGGGGCTAATTTAGTTGTATTCAATCGCGACCTTTCTCCCGCCCAAATTCGCAATCTAGAGAACCAAATCGGGGTGAGAGTCGTTGATCGCACCGAGGTAATCCTGGATATTTTCGCCCAACGGGCCCAATCCCAAGCGGGTAAACTACAGGTAGAATTAGCCCAATTAGAATACACTTTACCCCGTCTTACCGGGCGCGGATTAGCCATGTCGAGATTAGGGGGAGGAATTGGCACTCGCGGACCGGGGGAAACAAAATTAGAAACAGAACGCCGAACTATTCAACGTCGTTTATCCCGTCTCCAGGATGAGGTAGATCAACTGCAAGCTCATCGTTCCCGTTTACGCAAACAACGGCAAAAACAAGATGTAGCCAGTGTGGCGATCGTCGGTTACACCAATGCGGGAAAATCTACTTTAATTAATGCGCTCACCGCTGCCGAAGTTTATACCGCCGATCAACTGTTTGCTACCCTCGATCCCACCACCCGACGCTTAACTATTACCGATCCCCTCACCCAAGTCTCTCACACCCTTTTACTAACCGATACGGTGGGTTTTATCCACGAATTACCCCCCTCGCTGGTGGATGCTTTTCGGGCAACTTTAGAGGAAGTAACGGAAGCAGAAGCATTACTCCATCTGGTGGATCTGTCCCATCCAGCTTGGGAAAGTCAGATTGCCTCGGTATTAAAAATCCTCTCGGAGATGCCGATTCAAACCGGTCCGATGTTAATGGTGTTTAATAAGTTGGATCAGGTAAAAAGCGAGGATTTGGAAATAGCTAAGGAAAAATATCCCCAAGCTGTTTTTATCTCGGCTATTCGTCGGCTAGGATTGGAAACTTTAAAACAAAAGTTAATCGATTTAATCGCTTAAGTATAGCAGTAAGCTGTCAGTATTCAGGAGACAGGAGTTAGGAGTCAGTATTCTCCGAGTCAGTCCTGATGAAAAAATTTTCACCACCAGAGATGAAAATATTCTGATTGACGAATTTGCGTTATTTCAGCTTCTATTTTCAAGTCAGGAGAGGAGGCGGTCGGCGGTCGGCGGTCGGCAGCTTTTTTCTCCCCACTTCATAATTCATAATTCATAATTCATAATTCATAATTCCCACTGATAACTTAGGAACTATGCAAACAATCTTTCAGCGCATAGGCTACCTGTTGTTGTTCCTCGAAGCTTAAATCGGGGAACATAGGTAAAGATAACACTTTTTCACTGGCCAATTCAGCCACAGGTAAATCGCCTTTTTTATAGCCTAAATACTGATAAACCGGCTGTAAATGCAGAGGAATCGGATAATAAACCATGGATAGGACATCTTTTTCCTGCAAAGCCGCCCGAATTTGGTCACGATTTTCCGTTAGGATTGTGTACTGATTCCAAACGTGCTTACCTCCGGCTAAAGCGGCAGGTAAAGTGATATTAGGCAAGGGTTGCAGTAATTCCCGATAACGTTGGGCAATCTCGATCCGTTGATTATTCCAAAAATCGAGATATTTCAGCTTAATTTGCAAAATAACCGCTTGAATGGCATCTAAGCGGCTATTCACTCCGATTACCTCATGGAGATAACGCACCTTGCTGCCGTGTTCTTTAATCATGCGAATTTGTGCCGCTAACTCGGGGTTATTGGTGGTAATTGCGCCACCATCGCCACAACCGCCTAAATTTTTGGTGGGAAAGAAGCTAAAACAGCCGATATCGCCGATACTCCCCACTTTCTGCCCATGCCATTCTGCTCCCGTTGCTTGCGCGCAATCCTCAATCACCAATAAATTATGAGAACGAGCGAAATTTACCACCTCAGACATATTGACAGATTGCCCAAAAAGGTGTACGGGGATAATCGCTTTAGTCTGGGGAGTAATCGCTTTTTCCAACAGTGCCACATCGAGGTTAAAAGTATTAATATCGATATCGACAAAAACCGGTACTGCACCGACTAAATTAATCGCTTCGGCGGTGGCAATAAACGAAAAAGTAGAAGTAATTACTTCATCCCCCGCTTGAATACCGAGGGAGCGCAGTGCCAGATAAAGGGCATCGGTCCCTGAATTACAGGCAACACAATCGCTAACACCATGATAGAGGGCGAATTGTCGTTCTAATTCGCTCACAGCTTCGCCACCAATATAGCGCCCAGAACGGAGGATTTCTAAAACGGCATGGTTAGCTTCTTCGCTGATGACTTGGTATTGACGGGATAAATCGACGGGGGGAATTTTACTCACGCGCTTTCACTCAAATTAGAGACTAATCGGGATTTGTCGGCGAAAAGAAGGATTAATTAGTCAAAAATAATTATAAACTTGCTATTTATAGATGAAGTATCCTTGTAATTTGTTTCTTTTATTTTTATGGATGGATTAGTAGAACTAAATTTGGTGGATTTGGGTTGGGCTTTGGGGATGATGGGTATTTGTTTACTCCTCTCCCGTTGGTCAAATTTAGCCCTAGAGGGACAATTATTATTGGCGACCGGTCGATCGATCCTGCAATTATTAGTGGTAGGCTACGTTATCGCCGTTATTTTTTCCCTGGATAATCCTCTAGCTGTGCTGGGGATTTTGGCAGTGATGATGACTATTGCGACTATTGTTGCTAAAAATCGCATTGATAGCCGGGATAAAGGCTTATTACCGCTAGTTTTCGGCTCTTTATTGATTAGTAGCTGTCTAACTTTAGGTTATGCGATCGCTTTAATTATTCAACCAGAACAATGGTACTCACCCCAATACTTAATTCCCTTGACGGGGATGGTGTTAGGCAATGCCATGAATAGTGCCTCTTTAGCCGGGGAAAGATTAAGCAGTGCGATTAAAAGTCACCGTTTAGAAATCGAAACCCATCTTTGTTTGGGGGCAACCCCTCAACAAGCGATCGCAGGTTATCAAAAAGAAGCGATTCGAGCTAGTTTAATCCCCACCCTCAATCAGATGATGGTGGTGGGTTTAGTCAGTTTACCCGGAATGTTCACCGGACAGGTATTGGCAGGAAGCGAACCTTTAAACGCCGCTTCCTACCAGATACTGATCCTGTTTATGATTGCCCTAGCTAACCTAATCACCGCTCAATTGGTGACAGAGGGAATCTATCGGCGCTTTTTTAGTGAGAATTTATCACTTATCAGTTAACAGTTAGTCAGTTATCAGTTATCACTAGCCACTAACCACTCCTGACTCCTAATTAACGCCCACTGTTCACTGATTACTGTTTACTGATCACTGATTTAGCCTTTCCACTTGCTGGCGACGACTTCAGCGAGATCAACCACCCGTTGGGAGTAACCCCATTCGTTATCGTACCAAGCGATAACTTTCACCATATCGCCACCCATCACCATCGTTAGACTAGCATCGATGATCGAGGAGGCATCAACACCGCGATAATCAGAGGAAACGAGGGGTAAATCATTATATTCGAGAATTCCTTTCAAAGAATTTTCCGCAGCTTCTTTGAGAACTTCGTTTACCTGTTCCGCGATCGTGCTTTTTTCCACTTGCGCGACTAAATCCACTACAGAAACGTTAGGAGTGGGTACACGCAGGGCGATACCGTTAAGTTTCCCTTTCATTTCGGGGATAACTAAGGCTACAGCTTTGGCAGCACCGGTGGAGGTGGGAACGATGTTAACGGCAGCGGCGCGAGCGCGACGGAGATCCCGGTGACTAGCATCGAGAATGCGTTGATCACCAGTGTAACTGTGGGTGGTGGTCATCGTCCCTTTGATGATGCCGAAGTTTTCGTGAATCACTTTGACGACAGGAGCAAGACAGTTGGTGGTACAACTGGCATTGCTGATGACATTGTATTTATCGTGTTCGTATTCGTGAGCGTTGACACCGACGACATAGGTTCCCACACCCGAACCTTTACCCGGTGCGGTAATGAGGACTTTTTTAGCTCCTGCGACAATATGCTTAGAAGCGCCCTCTTCATCGACGAAAACACCGGTAGCTTCGATCACTAGATCTACACCCCATTCTGCCCAGGGCAGATTGAGGGGATTGCGATCGGAATAACATTTAATGGTTTTACCGTTAACAATTAAAGAATTATCATCGGCATCGATATCAGCGTTAAGTTTGCCTAACATCGAGTCATATTTGAGCAGGTGAGCGTTACTTCGGGGATCGGATGTATCATTGATCCCCACTACCTCCAAGCCACTATCAGTCCGTCCTAACCAACATCTTAGGAAATTACGTCCAATCCGTCCGAAACCATTGATCGCTACTCTAATCACTGCTGCTTGCCCTCTACGTTTTAGTGCAATACATAAAAAAATAATTAATGTTCCCAATCATACCCTAAAGGTTGAACTTTGCGATCCCGATCGAAAATAATTTATTAGCTCACCAATCTTATCGGGTTTAAATGAGCAAATTTAATTTATTAAAGCGATTTAAAGCCAAAATTAGCCTAAATAGGGTCTGCTGAAAAAGTTTTTCGGTGGGGGTTGGGGGTTGGGGGATGAGGGATGGGGGATGGGTTTTACCGATTTTCAGGTGGTCAACTACCTAATTTTCAGGGAAAAAGTACCTGAATTTTCCCCCTGATCACTCCCATGCCTGGTACTTTTTGATTGACAAAAAGTCTAAAAGTCTTACCCAACAA
>NZ_JADBSA010000359.1:0-3910 GCF_020246945.1 Microcystis sp. M113S1
ATTCTTGGGCTGCCCATTTCTCCATTTTTTTGCTTACCTCCACCTTAATTCCTTCTTTCAAAACTATACCTATCAATCGTTTCCCCTTTTTTTAAGTTTCTTCTCTTTTTGTTAAGAAAGATCTGACTAATGGATAGCCCCCTTGATAAGGGGGGTGCCGATAGGCGGGGGGATCTGAGAACTTTTAACACCTACCTACTTAGCTAAAAAAACGGTACACTGATAACTGATAACTGATCACTGATCACTGCTTATGCCTCCTCGTTGGCCCCGTCAACCCGATCGCAAAAACGATCCCGCTTTCCGACGTTTAGATGATCGCATGAATTTCGCCGTTCATGTGGCGGCTTTTTTAGCGATTAATTCAGGGTTGTGGTTTTTTCATATCATTAAATTTTCCGATTGGACTTGGTTGAATCTGTTCACGGGAATTTGGGCTATTCTATTGGTGGGACATTTGATTTATATAGCGGCGATCGCTAACTACTCGGTAACATCCCATGGCTAATACAACTCAGGACATCGAAAATCTGGCGGCCCAAATCGGCGACAATATCTATATTGACGTGGCTAAATGGCATCTCTATCTCCGGGAGGCACATTTACACAGCGTCGTTGCCGAAAAAGTCTTCCCTTTGCTCGAAAACGACAGTTTAAGCGAGAATGCAGTCATGTCTATCCTGCGGGAGATTAAAGTCACCCTCGGAGGTGGTCATCTGCAAGTTTCCCTAGCGGATTTGTTACCCAGCAAATGTCAGATAGATTTAATCGATTTGCTGGAAGAATACCAAAAAAGTCGCTAAAATTGCCAAATACTATGCCTGATAACTGGCAGACTAGGACTAACAGGCTAAAGTAGTTAGGGTTTGCTGAATAAATCTAAAAACTTTGTTCGATAAGTACCGGCCTTTGGAGTGATCGGGGGGAAAATTCAGGGACTTTTCCCTGAAAATTAGGTAATTGACCCCCTGAAAATGGCTAAAACCCTACACCCTACACCCCACACCCCACACCCTACACCCTACACCCTACCCCCACCGAAAAACTTTTTGCCGCATACCCTAGTTAGGGTTAGCTGAATAAATCTGAAAACCTTGTTGGATAAGACTTTTAGACTTTTTGTCAATCAAAAAGTACCGGATATGGGAGTGATCGGGGGGAAAATTCAGGTACTTTTTCCCTGAAAATTAGGTAGTTGACCACCTGAAAATCGGTAAAACCCATCCCCCATCCCCCCTCCCCCAACCCCCAACCCCCACCGAAAAACTTTTTCAGCAGACCCTAGTTAGAAATAGTCCCCCAGAAGCAAACCATGGAAATAGGTGTTCCCAAAGAGATTAAAGATCAAGAGTTTCGCGTCGGTTTAAGTCCTAGTAGTGTGCGTGTACTCAATGATCGCGGTCACAGGGTATTTGTGGAAACGGCCGCTGGATTAGGTGCTGGATTCAGCGATGAGGATTACCAAAAAGCTGGGGCCAAAATTGTGGGAAAAGCGGCACAAGTTTGGGATAAACCGCTAGTTGTCAAGGTAAAAGAGCCGCTTAAGGCAGAATACGGCTCTTTAAATAAGGAAGCTCTCCTATTCACCTATTTACACCTAGCGGCCGAGCGCTATTTAACAGAAGCATTAATCGAGTCGGGAACAACTGCGATCGCTTATGAAACTGTCGAGCTTGCCGATGGTCGCTTGCCTCTCTTGACTCCCATGAGTGTTATTGCTGGTCGTCTTTCGGTACAATTTGGGGCCCGCTATCTGGAAAAACAACAGGGAGGTAGGGGAGTTTTACTGGGGGGTTTCCCCGGGGTGAGTCCTGGACAAGTGGTTATCCTTGGCGGTGGTGTAGTGGGTACAGAAGCGGCCAGAATTGCCGTCGGTATGGGGGCAAAAGTAACTATTTTAGATATTAACGTCGAGCGCTTGGCCTATTTAGAAACTTTATTCGGTTCCCGGGTAGAATTGCTTTATAGTAGCCCGGCACAATTAGAAAATGTGGTTCCTAAGGCCGATTTATTGATTGGGGCAGTGCTAGTCTTAGGAAAACGAGCGCCGACTCTGGTTTCTCGCTCTTTAGTCGCCAAAATGAACCCTGGTTCTGTAATTGTCGATGTGGCAGTGGACCAAGGGGGCTGCGTGGAAACCCTGCGGGCCACTTCCCACAGTCAACCGACTTACCTGGAGTCGGGAGTAGTACATTATGGAGTGCCTAATATGCCTGGAGCAGTACCCTGGACGGCAACCCAAGCTTTAAATAATAGTACCCTACCCTACGTTATTAAATTAGCCGACCATGGGGTAAAAGCGCTGGATCAAGATGTTTCCCTCGCTAAGGGGTTAAATGTCGCCAATCATCGGTTAATTCATCCAGCAGTGCGCGAAGTTTTTCCCGATTTGATTTGAGCAGTAATTTCAGGGCTGATCGTGGTATTTTCTAGGGGTTATGACTAAGAATTTATGGACAAGGGATGAGCTGCTGATCGCTCTCAATTTATACTATAAATTTCCCTATGGACAATTCCACACCAATAATCCTGTTATTATCGAAGTCGCTCAAAAGTTACAGCGAACACCATCGGCCCTGGTGATGAAATTATGTAATTTTGGTTCTCTCGATCCCAGGCATCAATTGCGAGGAGTACAGGGGTTAAAAGCTATCAGTAAAGCTGATCGGCAAATCTGGCAGGAGTTCGAGGATAACTGGACAGAATTAGCCCTAGAAAGTGAGGAAAAATTACAGGTTCTTTTAGGAGTTATCAACGAACAGCAAGAGGATTTTACTAGACTTGATTTTTCGGAAAAGATCAAAACAGAAACTGAGGCAATCAGAAAAGTTAGAATCGGACAAAACTTTTTTAGAAAGACAATTTTAGCCCTATATAACTATCGTTGCTGTATTACAGGAAATCCCATTCCTCTGTTACTAACAGCTAGTCATATATTACCCTGGAGTCAATTTCCCGAACAGCGTTTAAACCCTCATAATGGCTTGTGCCTAGCTCGTACTCATGATACTGCTTTCGATCGAGGTTTAATTAGTTTCGACGAGGATTTAAGATTAATTATTGGCCATGAGATCGAAAAAAAGGCTCAGGATCAAGGTAGTGAGACGTTAGAACTAAATTTTATCAACTATCGGGGTAAAACTTTAAATGTTCCCGATCGCTTTTCACCAGATTTGGATTTTTTAAACTATCATCGCTATCATATATTTCAGGGCTAAAAGTACGACAAGTTAAATTAAATTCTCCATTGCATTACTTTGTTTATAATTGAGTTTGTCTAAAACACTTTTGCAATTTCAGCTTGTGCATAAAGTTTTATGTACAGATTCAACATTTTTGGTGACTAAGCTACAGCAAATCCTGTATATTTGCGTACTTTAGGATAACGAAAGCCGAGTACTATATCTTCTTTGGGAATACCTGCCTCCATCAAATCAGTAGCTATACCTTCCTCCGTTTCATCACATTGAATCCAGACTTTATCGACAACCAAGCTCAGGTGAATTGGTGTTGCATGGAGATACTTATTACCACTCCAACCGAAATCTAAAACTAGATAATGTCCTCGTTCATCATCAAATATAACCTGAGAAGTGTAGCCATCAGGTAAAGTAGCACGATAGTTAGCATGATTCTGGAGAACAGTCTTAATAATACCTTGATATTTTAATCGGGTATCCATTGCACGATTACCTCACTTTCATCATCAAAGACAATTAAAAGGGGAGAATTAATCCCCCCATCAATTTAAACAAAGAAACTATTGACCGCAATAGTGCCGAGCGCCGGTAAAGTACCCGTTAACCCGGTGAGATTAATCACCAAATCATTAGCACTTTGGAAACCCGCCGTACCGTCGTTGATAATTAGGTAAGTAGAAGAACTATTGTCCCGCACTAAAACAGCACTG
>NZ_JADBSA010000036.1:0-5735 GCF_020246945.1 Microcystis sp. M113S1
ATTGCTGAAGTTTATTGATTTTATTCTAACATTTTTATGTTTTTTTTGAGCGATTTTTTCTTTGATTAGTCAATCTAGATATAGATAACTTTTACTTATCATTAGTCGTTGTCTTAGTATTTATGTACTAAGAAAATCCCTAATTTTTTAGCCCCTATCATTTAGCGATCGCTATTGGACAAAAACTTTTCCATCTACTGAACTTAGGGACTTGCGCTTTGATAATGTACCATCTGGCTGGTCTGGTTTTTCTACAGAGCTATTTTCAAAGCTGGGATATTATTCCTACGCAAGTCCCTTATCACCGAATAGGCGAACGGTTGAGACAATATCTTATCGTTAGGCAGCGATCGATGACGTGGCGATCATCTTTCTGGGGGAGCATTGTGGGGTGGGAAAGGTGAAACACGGAACAATTACAGATTAGAGAAACCAATTTTCAATCACTAAACCCTTAAAATCTTTAAAATCATCAACATTATTTGTAACTAAAGTCAAATTGTTGGTAAAAGCAATAGACGCTATTTGACCATCGACAAAAGCAGGACTCTTGCCGACTTTAGACAACCTTGACCTTTCCCGTGCGTGATATTGGGCTGATTTTAAGTCATAATCGAATAAAGGTAGATTGGCTAAAATAACGTTATTCACATAATCCTCTAAGTCTTGGCGTTTTTTAGACAGAGGAAGTCGAAAACAACCAAATAATAGCTCATGGATTACTAGAGTAGCTGTGGCTATTTCCCGTTTAGATAATCGTAGCTTCGTCATGACCTTCTGATTCGGGTGAGGTCGTTTAGCCTCTGACAAAATATTAGTATCTAGCAAATATTTGAGAGTCATAAACGAACATCTCTCCCCGTTGACTTGTCCCGTAAATTATCAAAAGTATCATCATCAAGACTTGCCAAATCTACTCTTTGTCTAAAATCTTGCAAGGCTGACCAAAAATCATTAACCTCTCTAATGTCCATTAATAACTCTTCATTATCAGGAAAATCAACTTCCTCTAATAACTCAATAGTTTTGCCTTTTTTAATTCCTTTAACTAACATAACATCAACTCCTTCTAAGCTTAACTAGCTACCAGCAAAAATTGTTTCATCAATAAAATTCTAGCACTTAATAGAATAATTGAAGATTTCGGGAGTCACAGCGCTCCGAATTGCGAGAAAGATTGAGTTCAAACCATGTAATCATCCCTACCTAAGGGTACGCGCACCTAAAACGCTATTGACAAAACTTGCTAAGAAGTTAAAAGCAACAAGGGGACCTGACTCTAATTAAGCGTTTGGTAGTTTCCATTAATTAAACTTGCTAAGAAGTTAAAAGAGCACTGCAAAACTTACAGGCACAAATTAGCAATCGAGCCGTTTCCATTAATTAAACTTGCTAAGAAGTTAAAAGCAGCTTAGTCAACTAGTCCTGCCGGAAGCTAAGGTTTCCATTAATTAAACTTGCTAAGAAGTTAAAAGAAGACATCCGGGACAAATCCGGTCGTGGATTTGTGTTTCCATTAATTAAACTTGCTAAGAAGTTAAAAGGACGAGTATCTTGCGCCAAAATCGCAAGTCGAACTCGTTTCCATTAATTAAACTTGCTAAGAAGTTAAAAGCGAGATGACAATCGTTTCGAGGTTGATGGTTTATTCCTGCTTTCCATTAATTAAACTTGCTAAGAAGTTAAAAGTCTGTCGGAAGATGTAGCTGGCCTCCTGCGCAGTTTCCATTAATTAAACTTGCTAAGAAGTTAAAAGTTGGTTGAAGAAGATCCGCACGAATGGATGGCTTCTGAGTTTCCATTAATTAAACTTGCTAAGAAGTTAAAAGCTTTGCATCTTAGCATCTTAGCATCTTAGTTTTTTCAGTTTCCATTAATTAAACTTGCTAAGAAGTTAAAAGACTAGCTTGGCAAAACTAGGCTGTACAAGGATTGTACAGCGATTTTTCGTGGGATATTGAAAAGCATAGACATTATTAATAATAATTCTCAATAGTCACCTCGGTCATAAGGCTCAAAGCCTTGGTGGACAAGGCATCGACGCACCTCAACGAAAACTCTAGATTTTCAGCCATTGTGTCTAACCCGCGAAAAATGTTGAGAACCCCCCCATTCCATCGGCATGAAACAATAGAAATTGTTCCACGTTAATGCCTATGCGATCGGGAGCATCTCACCTTTGTAACCTCTAAATCAGGTTTTTATGCCCACATTCCGCACCCTAGTCGTTGAAATAAACAGTTGCTCTAGCCCTTGTATAGTAAGACTTTTAGCGATTACTAAGAATTATGAAGTGTCACACTCTAGTCAGCGATCGCCAGCTTAATGAGATCAATAATTTGGTATCAGAGCTATCAGATTTTTAGGGCTAATTGTGAATCTGCTGGGCAAACAAATTAGCCTGTAATTCAGAGCCGGCAATCGTTTTGACGATTTAGATAAAATTTTCAATGTGACAGTTGAGGGTGCGGAATGTGGGTTTATGTCAAGCTATTTTGAAAGCCTTGCTAGAAAACAGTTTAGGGATAAATATAATTACTCACTTGCATAAATGAGATGCTCCCTGTCAGATGCGATAGTTAATCAATTATTTTGCTTAACTATCTTCGTTTTCGTGATAAAGTTTAAAGAGAGGCCTTAGCAATTTATGATTATGCCAGAATCAGAGTCCCCTATTAATTCAACAAATTTCTATTCTCGTAAACTTTGTGCCTTGCTAGAAGACCACTCCATTTTGCAACAATTACAGTCTATTCACCCAGAAGAGTTACAAGGACAGATAGAAGAGTTACCCCAGCAAATAGCTAGTTCCTCTGATTGCGTTAATCTAGGAGAGGCTCAAGGCACTAATATTAATAGCGTGAAACATCCCATCAGTGGACAAACTCGAAATATTACTTCACAAGACTCAAGACCAGAAATTCCGGCAGAAATTACCTCAGAAACAGATATAGAAAAACTATTTTGGTGGTTTTGGCGATTTTATCCCGAACTCATCCGACAAAACCAGAATGATTTTTTCCTCTATCCTGCTCACAGCATCCTTCCTGATTGTCCCCTACATAGCTACAAAAGTACCGTTTCCGCTCTAGTTGGGGCGATGTATCCCGAACATTGGCAAGAGGGAAGTAAATCCCAACATCCCTATCTTTTTCTCTTTACCTTCTCCCCAGTACAAGAATTTATCAAAGCATCCCGAAAATTTGTCGATTTTTGGGCAGGTTCCTATCTACTGCACTATCTCAGTGTTAAACTCTGTTGGTATATTGCCGAAACTTATGGGTCTGATGCTGTGATTACTCCTTCTCTTTGGAGTCAAGAAATTATCGATGCTTTAATTGTTAAAAAATATCCAGATTTTGCGGCTAATTTTGCTTCTTTTCAAGACGGAATATCTCCAGTTGGTAGATTTGATAATGGCATCTCTACAAGTTTAAGTACGGCTGGATTTCCTAATGTGATTATGGCTTTAGTTCCTGGTAAAGAAGCAGCTAGAGAATTGGGAGAGAAATTAAAAAAATGTTTAATAGAAGAATGGTCAGAGATTGCCAAAAAAGTTAGGGAAGATATCAAAAAACGAACCCTAGAGTTTCTTAAAGATACTAAAAATCAGCAGAAAATAGATGAAATATTATTAAAGGAGTTTCTAAGCGAACAAGAAATATGTAAACGAGATTTAAAAAAATGGCAGATAGGACATCATGGTAGTTGTTGGGAGTGGAATAAACTCTGGGAAGCACAAATAGAAAAAACTTGGGAAACTTACTGGACTGCAATGCCCTTAGGCAATCCAGACCAGCCATTAACTACTAATCTCACAGGTAATCCCACAGGGGAAAATTATCAGCAATGGAAACAAGCGCAAAATGCGATCGCCCCTCCCCATTTAGCTGAATCTCTACCTACAACAGCCGAGGAAAACCTTTACGAACAGATAAACACTGGTACTTGGTGGGGGGGCATTACCAGCTCGTTTGGGACAGTCTATTCAAGCCGTAAAAAATACTCGCACTTGGGCAATTCCTACAGCACCTGGGGAACGTTCCACTTTATCGGGTCAATTTAGCGCAGTTCATCCCCAATTACATTATCACGGGCAGTTTAAAAATGGAGGTGGACTTTCCGCGCGATCAATGCGTCTATTTTGGCGATTAATGGCTGAAGTTTATCCAGGGTTATTTAATGGCTCAGAAAAATTGAATGCGATCGAATTAACAAAACGCATGGCTTGGCGATATGGGGGAGTTGCTGAATCTTTGGGAATTAATCTAGGGCAAGAAGATGATACTAACTATGATAATTTAATTCGTTTTCCTAATTTAAGTTCTATTGCTGCTGCAAGATTTGCTTACGAAGATTTTAAAAAAGGAGGACAAAAAACACGCAACTATTGGAATTGTCTTAACACACTTATTAACCAACAATTACCTAACAAAGCAGACACTTTTGCCTCCCGTACTCATGGTCGTCCTTATCAGATACCAAAAGTTGATCGGCAAATTAATCCAGAAAATAGGAATGGACAGAATTTTAATGGAGTCATGTTTTCCAGTAAATGGTTAGCTGATGACATGAATTGTAACGCTCAAGAAACAGCAACATTAAGAAGTTTAGTTGAAGAAGCGCATAAAAAAGCAAAATTTGGCGAAGGAAGTCCAGCCGATTGGTGGGTAATTGTCCTCGGTGATGGGGATGGGATGGGGAAATATGTCTCTGGGTCAAAATTAAAGAAATACAAAGAGTATTTAATCACAGATGCGATCACAGAAAATGTCAAAAATCATCAAGATTACCCAGATTTACTAGCAACCCAAAAACGCATGGGGCCAGCAACCCATGTCGGGTTAAATCGCGCCTTATTAGACTTTTCTAATCGCTTAGTACCCTACCTTACGGAAGAACGTTATTGTGGTAAAGTCGTCTATAGTGGCGGTGATGATGTGATGGCAGTGTTACCTCTAGCAGATTTACTGGGATATTTGCGATCGCTTCGTGCTGCTTGGTGTGCTGACCCAGATCCAGAAAGAGAATTCAGCACAGAGGGAGGGTACTGGACTCCTAAACAATCTCTGCAAGGATTACAACAACGTCCCTATTTTACGATGGGAGATGGGGCAACCATGAGTCTAGGCATTGTTATCGCCCATAAAAGTGTACCTCTTCCTACCGTATTAGAAAGCCTGTGGACGGCTGAAAAAGACCGTGCTAAAAAGTTATATGGAAAAGATGGACTCTGTTTTCGGGTGATTTATGGTTCGGGTAACACTTTAGAAGCCTTGATGAAAGGGGAGTTATTAGAGTTATGGTGGAATTTTATGCAGTATGATCAGCAAGATTTAAGTGCGTTGTTCTATCGATTAGCCGAAGAATTACCCCGTCATGCTTGTGTTACTGAAAGCGATCGCCTATTTAGAAAAGCTGCACAAGTGATCATCAACCGTCGAGATCAAACACTAGAGTCTCATATTCAAGAAAACTTGCTAAATTGGTTGGATCAGTGGGAAAACTGGGCTTATCAAACCTATAATCAAGTAAATAAAATTGACACTCCCATCGCTAAAAGCGAGGGATTCTTGGTTCACTGAGTTTCCTTAATCTGGCAGGACGTATCCAACCAAACCAGAGGGAATCTCACGCCGGCGCGTATTAGTTTCGGTATGCCCTACCGTACTTAGTCCCTTTTTGAGAATGTTGATAGCGGCGTTAATATCTCTATCTTCTACATAGCCACAATG
>NZ_JADBSA010000360.1:0-10477 GCF_020246945.1 Microcystis sp. M113S1
ATTCTTGGGCTGCCCATTTCTCCATTTTTTTGCTTACCTCCACCTTAATTCCTTCTTTCAAAACTATACCTATCAATCGTTTCCCCTTTTTTTAAGTTTCTTCTCTTTTTGTTAAGAAAGATCTGACTAATGGATAGCTTATCAAGGGGGGATCGAACCTAAAATCCATTTTTAATTTAATTATAACCAGCTACTTATTCTCATTATCCTTCAGCATTCCCTAATTTTCCCCGAAACGGTAGCCCTTCCCATAGACAGTATTAATTAGAGGTGTTTCTCCGTCCGCTTCGATTTTACGACGCAGCAAGCGCATCAGGGCAGGAACCACGTTACTATTAGGTTGCTCTCCTTCTGACCAGAGATGCTGATAAATTTGTTCATGGGTGAGAAGTTGACCCGGATGGGTCATAAATAAAGTCAACAATTGTACTTCTTTGACTGATAAACTAATCGTGCGACCGTGACGATAGGCCACTTGATTTTCGCTATCGAGTTCCAAATCAGCAGATTTTAATTTACTGCTATTACTAGCTTCAAAATTGGGAGAACGACGCAATAAAGCGCGGACTCTCGCTAATAATTCTCGCAGTTGAAAGGGTTTGACTAAATAATCATCAGCACCGGCATCTAATCCCGCCACTCGATCGTCTATGGTATCCTTAGCGGTTAGAAATAAAACGGGAGTGGTGTCCCCTTGATTGCGTAAATATTGACAGATTTGTAATCCGGATTGCTGGGGTAACATCCAATCGAGAATTAAGAGGTCATAATTATTCTGTTGGGCCAATTCTAACCCCGTCCGACCATTATTAGCAATATCAACGTCATAGCCTTCTTGAGCAAGAATTTGTTCTAAGGGTTCGGTTAATTCTTTTTCATCGTCAACGATAAGTATTTTCATAAAAGTAAAAAAGATGGTGTTGGGTGTTGGGGTGTTGGGGTTTTGGTTTTTTTTAGTTGAATCTCCCCATTTCCCCATGTCCCCATATCCCCATGTCCCCATATCCCCATTTCTCCTAATTATCTATCTTTGGGTAATAAATTGCGCCATTCGAGAGGGATATAACTTTCAATAAATCTAGCCAGGGTTGGGTAATGACGCTGATACAGAACTCCCATATAGATAATACCAAGTCCCAAGACGGTTAGAGCAAAGGGAAAGAAAATTGAATCGACAAAGAGACGATAGGAGAGATAGGAAAGATAGGCAAATACTCCGATACCTCCGAAAACCACAAATAATCTTCTTTTTAGCAGGACGGATAATAACATCAATCCCAAGTTAATTAGACAGTACAAAAATCGTTGTGCTTCATTATCATCGATGAGGAGAGATAGACTAAACCAAAACATAATTAATCCGAATAGGTATAGCCAAAAAGCAAAATCTCCCCGACTGCGACGCTGACGTACATCAATTAAATAGGCAGTTATTAAACAGGCAATTCCAAACCAAAAGGATACCCACATTCGCAGTCTCCATGTGTATTCGTTCTCTCCAAATAGTAAAGGAGTTAAGTCCATTGACATATACCACAGACTAAAAGCGATCGGTGCAGTTAAAAAAGGAAATTTAACAAATCTCAAGGTTATTAATCCTGCGATAATCGTGCCTAATTCCATTAAAAACCAACTACCTTTAATCCATGTATGAAAATCTCGATAGATGCCCGGATAGCCAGCTTGCCAGTATCCTGTCCAGCGTTGTAAACCATAAATTGCTAAGGGAGTCATTGCCACTGCCATGGTAAATAAAAGGCCGCCGGGGATTTTGAGATTTTGCTGAAAATAGAGATTTTTTCCCGTAAAAATAAAACAAACTGCATAAATCAGGGCGATAAAAAATAGGCCCGCACCGCCGAAACTCTCCCAAGCTTCGTTCATAAACCACCCCAGGGCGGAGATAACAATTAATGCCCCAAAATAATAGGACACATTGGCAAAATTAAAACGAGGGCGATTAACTTCATCTTCTTGGGGATAACGGGATAAAAAAGCCGTCCATAAATTTTCAGCTTGGCTGGCAGTAATTAGGTTTTGTTGTACCGCCCAATCAAAATCTTCTCTTTCTAGTCTCATAATATTCTCTAGTCCTTAAGCTAAGATGTATTTTAACCGCCTATCTCTTTACTGTTGCAAGAGTGCCTCTTACCTGTTAAATGCTTAATTAACAGCTTATCCTAAGGATAAGGGAATAGGGAATAGGTGCAAATGTTAAATCCTGTAATAAAACTTAACATTTACCGCTAGAAACATCCGAAATCTGCAAAATAGAGTATAATTCAGTCTAGATTAACTATTATCGAAGCAATTATGATAACTAAATCAGAACTCTATGAACAAGATTTTCAATTATGGCTGATCACAACAATAGGTCAGTTGGAACAAGGAGATTTTCAGGCATTAGATGTATCTCATTTGGTTGAGGAGTTGAAAGAATTGGGTAAATCAGATAAAAATGCCTTGGAAGGAAATTTAATGATTTTGCTGGCTCATTTACTGAAATTACAAGTACAATCCTCCGCTCCTGAAAGCATGAAATCTAGCTGGTATAGCTCCATTGTCGAACATAGGGAACGAGTTATCGCCTTACTGGAAAACACCCCTTCTTTGAAATCTCATGTAGCAATCGCCATCGATAAAACCTATCCTAAAGGTCGTAAAATTGCCATCAAGGAAAGTAAATTGGCTGACTTTGGCATTGCGATTCCTCCAGAGGAAGCCTATCCCTTAGACTGCCCTTTTTCCTTAGAACAAATTCTTGACGAAGATTTCTATGGCTGATAATTCAAAATGCTGCTAAAAAGTCTTCAAATCTCAAAAACTGGGAAGCTATACAAGTCACATCTGTCTCCCGATACTAACCGATTCGACTGACCTTAAATAGAGCTTACAAGCTTTTTTGCCCAACCCTAGTTAATCAGCCTTCACGCATAAGTAAAAATTATAAATTTAAGATAAACAATTAAAATATTTAAATATTTTAGGCGATTAGTTAAATGTAACAAGTAAGTTACAAGGAGAGTGTTTTTCCTGAATTTGCCAAAATTTGGCTGTAAATCGGGGTTGCCTACATTTACTAATATGGTATGATCGTGGTATGCTGTGGGCTTAGTTTTAGCATTAAATCTCAAATCAAGGGAAAACCGAGACAATCAGGGGACTACATTGATCCTCTTGCCCAAAAAAAGCCCATAGGGATAACATTTTTTTTTGTTGCAATTTTTGAAGTTTTGTAAAGGCTATTGACTTAGAACCAGAATTGTGTAATGTGGATCGAGAAATAGTCTTGAGTATTGACAAAAAAAACCCTTACCTGTAGGTAAGGGGTTGGGGGGACAATGTGGACATCGATCGAAAGACTAAGCTAAACTGGTAATGAGTATGTATTAGGGCGGAGGTCAAGGGAAACAACGATGGACAATGTGGAGGTAAAACAAAAACCGATCCGGTGTTTAGAAGATGCGATCGAAAGGTGTCAAACTTTAGGAATGCGGGTTAGTCGTCAGCGTCGCTATATTTTAGAATTGCTATGGCAAGCGCGGGAACACCTATCAGCGCGAGAAATTTATGATCGTCTCAATCTGCAAGGAAAGAACATCGGTCATACCTCAGTGTACCAAAACCTAGAGGCTCTATCGGGTCAGGGCATTATCGAATCTGTGGAACGCTGGGACGGCAGACTCTACGGTAACATCAGCGATTCCCACAGTCACGTCAATTGTCTGGACAGTCAACAAATAATCGATGTGCATATCGAACTTCCCCCGGAATTAATTAAACAGATCGAGGAATCGACAGGGGTAAAAATTACCGATTATCGCATCGATTTTTATGGCTATAAACAAAACAAATGAGCCAGATAACTGTATAATTGCCCCTGTGAATAGTCTCCGTTGACAGACGGCAACTCTTGTGATCGATCGCCCTCTCACCCTAATTATCATCGATAATGACCCGATTTTTCGCTTGGGTCTGGTGCAGGCCTTGTCGCAGATAGAAAATATTACTATCGTCACCGAAGGGGATTTAGAAACAATTTTCGCTTTGACTCTTAATCCGGCCCCCGAAATTATCCTTATCGATCCTCTTTTTGATTGGTCTTACTGTGAAATTCTCCACTCTCGCTATCCCGAAAGTAAAATTGTTTTATTAACCTTTCCTCTCGATTCCAGACAGCAACTAATCGCCAGAGAATTAGGCATCGCCGGTTATATTCCCAAAGGCACAAACCTAGAGCAATTTATCACTATTTTAGGGCAAATTTCCCGGGATGAAACCCACGATGTCGCCCCTTCTCCTCTCACCATTGCTACTCGTCCAAGTTTAGCCCCTAGCCATTGGTTAATCACTGCTGGAAAAACGGGATTAAATCGCATCGAAAGTGAATTACATTTAATTGATCTCCACCTCAATCAACAGTCTTTATCCGGCTTTGATCGCTTTTACTGGCAGGGAAGAAAACGAGAACTTTTAGCGGCTCTATGGCTAGTCAGAAAACTAATTCCTCTCGAAGGTAGTTATTACAATTCAGCTTCAGTCACACCCCCGGTAATAATTAACAATATCGCTGGGGAATTACCAATTTTAAGCCGCGAGCGTCCCCTCTGTGTTGCGGCGGTTTTTGAATCGACTTTAGCGGTCATTCGATCGCCTTTAATTAATAGAACCAAGATAAGTTTTGAAATTGATGTTTTACAGGATAATCGGCAACGGGAATTATTGTATTTAGTTCTCGATGAAATTCGCAAAAACGTCGATGAAATGAGATATTTACAGATTAGCAGCGGGGAATTAACCAGTCGCTTAAATCTGATTATTTACGATATCTGGGAGAAAGTTACCCGTAAATTTTTAGAAATTAATGCCTCGGTTTCTGACGAAATTAGTAAAAGCAGACTTAACGAAATTATTCTGGAAGAAAGAGAGGCAATTCAAACAGAAATCCTCAATAAAATTCCTTTTACTCTTGACTTATTTTCCTATTTATTGTACGAAAATAGTTTAACTATTGACGGAGTAGAATACCGGGCTAATGCTCCTGAAACCATCGCCAGAGCCGAAATTCTGCTGCAAAATCTCATTCATAATATTGCCAATGCAGTGACAGTAATTATTCTCAATAACTTCTCGGAATCGGAAAGAGTCAAACAAAAACTTTACCGTTCAGAATTTCTCATCGCCAGAAAATTAGCTAAAATCCGCAATGAATTATCTTGGAAATACCGACGGAAAAAATATTGGCAAGAACCCAAAGATATCTTTGAAAGTCAATATCAATTATTTCACTATAGCGAGGGACAAATCAAATCTCTAGCCATTTATTCCCCCCGACAGGAAGAATTAAATAGTTTAACAGGCATACCTTGGTTAGTTTCGATCGCCTTAGAATTAAGAGACTCTTTATCTCCGCGTTTACGCGCTTTTTTTCGGGTGGTGGGTAAGGGAGTAGTCTATATTCTTATCCAAGTTATCGGTCGCGGTATTGGGTTAGTAATTCGCGGGGTTTTACAGGGAGTCGGTAACACTTGGCAGGAAGTAAAAGGTAAAAAGGAATTATGAATTATAACTGATAACTGATAACTGATAACTGATAACTGAAGTAGTCCTAACTTTTACAATTCCTTATCAAAACTGTATTTATCGCGAATTTGTCCGACAAAAAACTGTCCTTTCGATGGTGCAGACTGAAAATCTTTATATACTGCCAAAGGTAGATCATGATAAAGATAGATACCACCGTGATTAAATTCCACTTTCAGAATTTTTTTTTCCTGATCGTAGTCAAAAGATTTAATCGCTGTACTTTGACTTTTTAATAAGGGGAAAGCAATCACATCGCGAATACTGGCAGAATCGGTTAATAACATGATCAGGCGATCGATGCCAATTCCTAGGCCTCCCGTGGGGGGCATTCCGTATTCTAAAGCGGTTAAAAAGTCCTCATCAACTCCCTGCGCTTCCAAATCTCCAGCCGCTTTTTTGAGTGCCTGTGCTTCTAATCTTTGCCGTTGATCGATGGGATCGGTTAACTCAGAAAAACTATTAGCTAATTCCCGTCCAACCACATATAATTCAAATCTTTCTACGAGGTCAGTTTTTGAGCGGTGGGGTTTAGCTAAAGGCGAAATTTCCACGGGGAAATCTAGTACAAAAGTGGGCTGTATTAGGGTTTCTTCGACTTTTTGTTCAAAAGCTTCATTTAGGAGCTTACCGATGGTTTTACAGTCCTCTGGAACGCCAATGCTGGCATTTTCTGCGGCAATACGAGCCGAATCGAAATCATCAAAACTATTAAAGTCAACCCCAGTTATTTCTTGGACTAATTCGTGCATAGTCACTCGTCGCCAAGGGGGAGTTAGGTCAATTTCCGTGTCTTGATAGGTGATTTTCAGCGTACCTAAAACATCTTGTGCAGCCTTAACAATAATGTTTTCGGTTAACTCCATCATGTCATAATAATCGGCGTAGGCCTGATAGATTTCGATGGAAGTAAACTCGGGGTTGTGTTTAGTAGAAACCCCTTCATTGCGAAAAATTCTGCCTAACTCGAAGACTTTTTCAAAACCACCGACTATTAATCTTTTTAGATGTAACTCGGTGGCAATGCGGAGATATAACTCCATCTCCAGCGTATTATGATAGGTGATAAACGGTCTAGCATCGGCTCCTCCCGCTTCACTTTGTAGCACGGGAGTTTCAATTTCAATAAAACCTTCTTGGTCTAAATATCTGCGAATGGCAGCGGTAATTTGGGCGCGACGGCGAAAAGTTTGTCGCACTTCTGGATTAACAATTAAATCCACATATCTTTGTCGATAACGTTTTTCTACATCGGTTAAACCGTGCCATTTATCCGGTAGAGGTAAGAGGGATTTGGTGAGAATTTCGTACTCGTTTACATAGATAGATAATTCGCCGCGTTCTGTGCGTTTAATTGTGCCTTTTGCTCCTAAAATATCTCCCGTATCGGTCAGTTTAATCACCGTGTTAAAGGCATTCGGCACGGCGGCCATGGTTTCAATAATGCGTTTTTTATCGAGGTATAATTGAATCGTTCCCGTTTCATCTTGCAGGTTAAAAAAGGCTAGTTTACCCATAATTCTTCGGGCAATAATCCGACCAGCAATGGCTACTTCGACGCTAATTTCTTCCCCCGGCGCTAAGTCAGCGTACTGCTCTTGTAATTGTTGAGCGTGAGCGGTAGATTTCCACTGGTAAGCGTAGGGATTTACGCCAGCTTTTTGCAATCCTGCCACTTTTTCTAAACGAGCGGCCCGGATTTCTTCGAGAGTAGAGGAGGGTTGATTTTCAGGATTTTGTGCTTGAGATGCCATCGTTTTCTAAGAGGAACAATTCTGGGGGATGGGGGTTGGGGGTTGGGGGTTGGGGGTTGGGGGTTGGGGTTTTAGGGTTTTAGGGTTTTAGGGTTTTAGGGTTTTAGTTGAAATTCCCCCACTTCCCCACTTCCCCACTTCCCCACTTCCCTAGTTCCCCTAATAACAATAGTTATCGTCCCATTTCTCGCTTTAATTTTTTCAATTCTTCTTCCATTTCCCATTCTTTAAATTTTAGATCGAGATTATCGTAGTTCGAGCGCTGATAGTCCGATTCTTGGGGTTGATCCCAAAAACTGGTTTCCCAGTCACGGGACTGATTTTTAGGGGATTTTTCGGCTTTAATTTGCACTTCTTGACGACGTTGTTGGACTTGTTGCAGTAACTCTTGGGATTGACTCAGACGTTTTTTCACCCCTTCCATCCGTCCCCAAAGTTGATTACCCTGACGAAATAGGGCCGCCTCGCGTTCACTAGCAGCCTTAACCAAGTCCTGCCGTCCAGCGGCCTTAGCCTTATCGATTCTAGCGTGCCAAGTTTGGATATCTTGGGCAGTGGCCAAAATTTGCTGTTCGAGACGTTGACGCTCATTTTCTAGGGCGCTAATCAGTTTAGCAGTATCGCGCTCCTGTTCGCGCAGTTGTTCCACCAGCGCCTGTAATTCTAATTGGGGATGACTTCTGAGAAATTCTTCCAGTTGGGTTTCAAGAAAGCGACTGACATCATCAAATAGATTGCCCATCGGTGCAATATCCTAAATTTTCAATTAAAGTCTAGGAGCGATTGATTTTAATCCCCCTCTTTTTAGCATAGGCTAGATCAACCCTAAGTTTAAATAGGGTTTGCGGCAAAAAGTTTTTCGGTGGGGTGTGGGGTGTGGGGTGTGGGGTGTAGGGTTTTACCGATTTTCATCTGCTCAATTACCTAATTTTCAGGGAAAAAGTCCCGGAATTTTCCCCCTGAACAATCCCAGACGAGGCACTTTTGGATTTCAAAAAGGTCTAAAAGTCTTATCCAACAAGGTTTTTAGATTTATTCAGCAAGCTCTAAATATATTTGGTAAATCTGACCTCCTCACCGTGCTCTCCGTGGCAGTGATGACCGACAGATCAAATGTTGAGAGGGTGGCACTCGTTGGCAATCCCTAGATTAATCCCTACTGATTGCCCGTTATTGGGAAGGGTTTCCAGTTTAATCTCAACGACAAGGCGTAAAAAATAGCGGTCTGTTGCATCTTCAATTACCCTAACCGATCAAGGTTCCGAAGAGATCAACAAAAGCCGTCGTGAAACTACGGGGTTTTCAAGCCAATTTTTCGATAACTTCTCCTTTTTACGGAAGTTTGTTGCCTCTCAACCTAGAAAATATTCAGCCATTTTTAATCTGGTAGAGCCTAGGTTTTCTTGGGGAGAGTCAGGAATTTTTAACCTGAATTTTCAAACAGTTTCCGAACCATCAACTCCGATCAGATTAATACTGTTCGGGTCAATTTTATTAACTCGATCGAGTCGTAAAAAATAAACTCAATCGGTTTTGGAGAGAGCAAACTTATCTCCAAAACTGCTCCAGATCGACATCGGCTTTGTTGAAATGGAAAACAGGGATTATTCCCTAAAAAACTAGCAACTTTTTTGACTATGATAACGACAAGATTATCAGTATAGTTTTAAACTATCCTATCATAAGCCCTATCTCGATCGCAGTATATATTTATGAAATTTAGTGAAATTGCCCAAAAATTAAGCCCTTTAGTGCAATCCCAGAGTTTGACCGCCTATCCCGACAGAAATCCCGAAATTAAAGCCATAACTCCCATCGAAACCGCCCTAGTCGATACCATTAGCTATATCGAAGGGGGAAAATTTGCTGCCTTTGTCGCCAAAACTGACGCTACTGCCCTAATTCTACCCCTTGATAGCAATTTACAACAACAGGCCGACGAACGCGGCATCCCTTGGTTAGCTAGTGCCAATCCCCGACTTTTATTCGCCCACGCCATCAAATTATTCTATCAACCCTTTCAGCCCCAACCCTACATTCACGCCACCGCCGTGGTGCATCCATCGGCTAAAATCGGCGATAAAGTCGCCATCGGGGCCCATGCTGTGGTAGAAGCAAATGTCACCCTCGGTGATGGGGTGTGCATTCATCCTAACGCCGTTATTTACCCCGGAGTGCATATTGGCGATCGCACAATTCTCCACGCTAACTGTACCATCCATGAACGGGTACAAATCGGCAATGATTGCGTTATCCACAGTGGTGCTGTTATTGGTGCTGAGGGCTTCGGTTTTGTGCCAGTTCCCGAAGGCTGGTTTAAGATGGAACAATCGGGTATCGTGGTCTTAGAAGATGGGGTAGAAATTGGCTGTAATAGCACCGTTGATCGCCCGGCAGTGGGAGAAACCCGCATCGGTAGCCAGACTAAGATCGATAATCTCGTCCATATTGCCCATAATTGCCAAATTGGCCAAGCTTGCGCCCTTGCCGGACAGGTAGGCATGGCAGGAGGCGTAAAATTGGGCAATCGCGTTATTTTAGCAGGACAGGTGGGCATTGCCAATCAAGCAGTGATCGGGGACAGTGCGATCGCAACCGCCCAAACTGGCATTCACAACGATATCGGGGCAGGAGAAGTGGTTTCTGGTTCTCCCGCTATGCCTCATAAACTATTCCTCAAGGTAGCAGCCGCTTACAAGCGTTTACCCGAAATCTATCAAGCGGTTAAGCAGTTGAAAAAATAGCCCTATTCAGGAGTCAGGAGGTAGGAGGCAGCTTTGTTCTCCCCACACCCCCAACCCCCAACCCCCAACCCCCACACCTCGATCAAAGTGACTCGCAAAAGCAAGGGCGCTATCGCCGCAGGACATCCAAAAACTGCCGAAGCTGGACAATTAATCTTAGAAATGGGCGGAAATGCCTTCGATGCGATAGTTGGCTCGATTTTAGCGGCTTTCGTGGTCGAATTCACCCTCGCTTCCGCGGGGGGCGGCGGTTTTTTACCGAAATTTTGGGTTAAAGCCCCGTCCTTTTAGGACGGCTTTTTAAACTATATCTTGTTAACTTAACTTTTATTGTGATATACTGATTTTGTCTGAGTACCCCCTGCGTAAAATGTTTGTCTTAGAGTTTAAAGTTAA
>NZ_JADBSA010000361.1:0-3621 GCF_020246945.1 Microcystis sp. M113S1
CTCAATTGTCTATCTTTTGGTATTAACCTATTTGTGCCTTAAGTCCTTCTTTATATGAATTTCAGCTACTTTTGGGCGTAGGCTCTCTTATCTAATTTTATTTTCAGTTAATTATTTGCATAACAATTACCGAAGAGCCAATTGAAGAGCCGATTTTGTCTAATCTCTCAATAACAGATATTCACGAATCTCAAAAAAGTTATCCCAAGGAATATAAGGTTGATTTTCCGCTTGCAGATAATCGATTAAACGATCCCTAGCAAAAACTAGATCGGCCCTTCTAGCCATGGTAATATCGGTAACGGAATCACCGATCGCAATAGTTTCTACTCCTGAATATTTGGCCATAATCAAGGCTTTAGCCACTAATTCTGTCTCATTTTCCCAATCGGAGTGAACTTGCAGATATTCCCCCTGAGTATGAAGATTTACCCCATAAATTGCCGTTACCTTATCTAATAGTCCCTCGCGTTTTAAGACCGTTTCAATCATGCCTTGGATACCACCGGAGATAATCATAAAAGGGATGGCTCGCTCCTGTAAAAAAGCGAGGAATTCGGCTAATCCGGGGCGAATTGGCTTGCTTTCGGCATAGGCGAGAATATCGGCGTACTTTTGGCTCGGTATCGACTCTAACAGTTGACGGACACCCCGGCGCAGACTGAGAGTACGGGCGTACATTTGGGGCATAATCTGAGCCGATAAATCGGGGGCGAATTCTTTGAGCATACCCGCAAAAGTTTCCACGGCGGTAATAGTGCCATCAAAGTCACAGAAAACAATTTTACTCATGGGGTGACAAAATATCTGAAATTGGATATAATCGAAGGTTATGATTAATTTTACAGAGATTATCTGATTCTAGAGCTTCAACCCCATGAAATCCTATCTCGCCGCCGCTATTCAAATGACCAGTCAGCCGGATTTAGAGAAAAATCTCGCTGCCGCTGAAGAATTGATCGAACTTGCCGTGGGTAAAGGGGCGGAATTAATCGGTTTACCGGAAAATTTCGCCTTTATGGGGGGAGAAACCGATAAAATCGCCCAGGCCGAGACTATTGCTCTCAAAGCCGATCAATTCCTCCGCACCATGGCCCAACGGTTTCAAGTGACCATTTTAGGGGGTGGTTTTCCCGTGCCAGTGACGGGTATTGCCGATAAAGCTTATAATACGGCTATTTTAGTCGATGGCAACGGTGCGGAATTAGCCCGTTATCAAAAAGTCCATCTCTTTGATGTCAATGTCCCGGATGGTAACACCTATCAGGAATCGAGTACAGTCATGGCAGGGATCGATTTACCGCCAATTTATGGCTCCGATAGCTTGGGAAAAATTGGCCTCTCGATTTGCTATGATGTGCGTTTTCCCGAACTCTATCGCTATTTATCGCGGCAAGGAGCCGATGTTTTATTTGTCCCCGCGGCGTTTACAGCTTTTACAGGGAAAGATCATTGGAAAGTTTTGTTACAAGCGCGAGCGATCGAGAATACTTGTTATATAATAGCCCCCGCTCAAACGGGCAATAATTACGAGCGCCGTTACACCCACGGTCACGCTATGATTATCGATCCTTGGGGTGTGGTTTTAGCTGACGCGGGGGAAGAAGCGGGAGTGGCAATTGCCGAAATTAATCCCCAACGTCTGCAACAAGTGCGACGACAAATGCCTTCCCTGCAGCATCGTGTTTTTGTTTAAAATTCGATCGAAAAATTAGTTCCCAGCGACGGGTATCAATAGGGAACAGAGCCTCACTTCTCTGTTCTCCAAACACTTATAATAACTTTTTAGCAAAATCGATCGCCTCCTGAAAAACTGTAACTTTGCCTTCAATTTGGGCAATTTGTACCTCGGTTAATAACTTACCGATAATCGGACTAGGTTTCAGGTGTAAATGGTTGATTAAATCATCGCCCCTTAATAAAGGTCGGGGATGGGCGATAATATTATGGGGATCGAGATAGGAAGTAAACAGAGAAGCGACGATATTTTTGTTAATCCCCATCGATAAAGCAAAAAGAGCAAAGACAGGAAATACTTTTCCCGTATTTAGATAAATAAAATACTGTTCCCGCAGACTTAAATTGTCTGCCTCCTTGAGGGGGGGTAAAGACTTAATTGCCGTGATTACCGTGCGAATTTCCCCACGGGAATACTTGAGATTGATTAGTTCTTTTTCCGCTTCTGCTAAAATATCCGATACCAATAGGGCTAATTTTGTCAACTGTAACTGAGAAGGGGAAAAGATAAATTTTTCTGGTAACAAAGATTCTAAAAATCCCGCTGCCGCTTCCACCCCCATAACTCGTCCCATTTTTGCGGGGGTAATCCGACGCAACCAGAGAGATAATAAGCCATCTTCCCAGGCACTTTTTAGCCATTTATTGCCACGGGAATTGAGCAAAAGGTAGTTTAGCTCGGATTGTACCCTTTCGGCGGCTACAAGGCGCAATAAAGGGGCAAGAGAACGAATAGTTACACGGGTATGGGGTTCGATCTCAAAGTCTAATTGAGCCGCTTGTCGATAGGCCCTTAATAATCTTAGGGGATCATTTTGGAGATTTTCCCGGGAAATCATCCGCAGAGATTGGCAGCCTAAATCTTTTAATCCCCCTAAAGGATCGAAAATTTCTTGGGTTTGGAGATTATAAGCGAGAGCATTAACGGTGAAATCCCGTCTTTTTAGGTCTATTTCTAGAGATTCTCCCTCCTGTTGTGCGAAATCAAGCGTACCCTGCGGAAAAACGACGCGAGCAATTTGACGAACGGCATCTAAAACCACAAAACCGGCTTTATACTGATGGGCAATAGTTTGAGCAATTTCGATCGCTTTTTCGGGAACCACAAAATCTAGGTCAATATAGTCTTTCTGACGGTTTAATAAAGCGTCTCGCACAGCACCACCGACTAAATAAGCATTTTCTGGCAATTCTTCCTGATTAATCGCAAAAACTTCTTTAACTAAACTATTTAGGTTTTTTTGACAAGACATCGACAAGAGCAGTTTACAAAAATATAATTTTGACCGGCCCCATTTGGGGAGAGACTGAGCTAGATTAACGGAAAAGACTTATAGAGTTAAACTTATGTGTATTTGTATTAACTGCTATTTTGTTGATCGCTGTCTCACCTATCATGCCGTAGAAACACAACATCAGGAACGTCATCTCACCGAGACACCGGACTTTGAAGCGAAGAACCCTTCTATTAACGTTAACATTCGCACCAAGGAAGATTATATCGAAATGGAGTGGGATGTGGTGGGTTGTGACAGCTTTTTACGGGAAACTGGTAAATGGTCTAGTTTGCGTCCGGGTGAACCAATTCCCACCTAAAATACCTGAACTTCCCCCATACATATCTACTACAAGAGCCAAAAACCCTTATCCAGCAATAGATAGACCCGTTAACTTTTCTTGCTGTACCCGTGGAATGGTGGTCATGTATGTAGAAAAAGTTCCTAACCGTTGTGTCTGGAGTGGTTTTTATCGAAAATTTGGGTTAAAACCCCGTCGTTTTACGACGGCTTTAAGCTACAATGGAAAAAGCGATAACCAAGCTAAAAACTGAACCTTGACCACAGATAGTAGGGGGTTTCGTTCAGAAAAGACTTCAAATTCGGC
>NZ_JADBSA010000362.1:0-8927 GCF_020246945.1 Microcystis sp. M113S1
ACCCTTATATAGAAAGGCATTTAGCGATTTTTGTCAATTGTTTTTGATCTAGAGCGAACTAATCAATTAAATCTCTTGCCAGATAAGGATTTAGTCGATTTATGCCCCCCTATCGAACCATACCAAGTAACGAAGAACCATTGAAACTACTAATTTGCTATAACCAGTCTAGGAGAGCCTTACTGATTACTGTTTACTGATTACTGTTTACTGATTACTGTTTACTGTTTACTGATAACTGACCTAGCTTATGAACCGTCAAAAATTTACTTGGGGATATTCTAGTTATAAATTGCGTCAGAGAGAAAATTTTAAAGAATTTCTGTGTTTACTGGGATTATTAATAGCGGCCTTAATTATCTATCTAGTGGGATTAGGTAATTTACCCTTGCGGGATTGGGATGAAGCGACCATTGCTCAGGTGGCCAAGGAAATTAGCCAAACCCCACTGGAACAATTGCGCTGGTTATTTCCCAGTCTTTGGGGTGATCCCTACCTGAATAAACCGCCGTTGATTCATAGTTTGATCGGTCTAACCTACCATTTCTGGGGCATCAATGAGGTCAATACTAGACTAATTCCCGCTTTTTTAACAGCTTTATCGGTGCCGCTCCTCTACCTTCTCGGTCGAGAAATTTTTCCCGCTCGTTTACCAGCTTTACTATCGGCCTTGATCTATCTAACTCTTTTGCCGGTGGTGCGTCATGGCCGTTTAGCCATGTTGGATGGAGCGGTATTGTGTTTTGAAATCCTGATGTTTGTCTGTTTACTGCGCTCACGGCGCGATTTACGCTGGTCTCTGGGGGCGGGGTTAGGATTTGCCCTCCTTTGTCTGACTAAGGGTATTATGGGGCTATTATTGGCGGGTATCGGCTTGATTTTTCTGTTCTGGGATACCCCCCGGTTATTAACTTCTGCCTATTTTTGGTCGGGTTGGTTATTGGGAGCAACTCCCGCTTTTGCTTGGTATAGCGCCCAATTTTGGCACTACGAGCGGGAGTTCCTTGATTCCCTTTTTGTTCAACAGTTAAAGCGAGTTAGTGACGATCTGGACGATCATCGCGGACCGTTTTGGTATTATCTGCTGGAAATTCTTAAATATAGTTGGCCTTGGTTAATTTTCTCGGTTTGGGGTTTACGTTTAGCACGTCAGGAACATCTCTACAGTTGGGCGAAGTTACTGTTAGTTTGGACGGGTGTTTATCTGTTGGTGGTTTCGGTAATGGCGACCAAGTTGCCTTGGTATATTCTGCCGATCTATCCGGCCTTGGCTTTAGCGGCCGGTTATGCCTTGGCGCAGGTGGGTAATCTTCCCATCGATCGCCCCTATAATCCAATCTGGTCAATTATTCTGGGTATTATCGGCGTTGTGGCGGGTTTATTAGCTTTAATGGCCTATTTTCCTGGTAATTTTGTCGCTATCGAACCTCTCCATCCCTTAATTATTTTAACCTTATTGTCACTTTCCCTGACCATGGTGACAACGGCGATTTTGTTAGCTCGGCGCTCGGAACAATTCAGCGTGGTTTTACTCTGGGGAATGTTGGTTTCTTTGTTTATTTTTGTCAATTCTCCCCTGTGGATATGGGAATTAAATGAGAATTTCCCCGTCAAACCGGTGGCGAGTTTAGTACAGAAATATGTGCCGGCCGATCACCCTGTTTATGTTGCTTTTGCCTATGAGCGCCCCTCGTTAAATTTTTATAGTGGTCGTCGGGTTTTTCCCCTTGCTGCTGAAGAATTAATCAATCATTGGCAAAGTCACAGACAACCCTACCTAATTATCGATCGTCAAACCAAAGAAGCTACTGATTTAGAAGGATTAAAGGTGATCGGATCGACGGATTCCGGTTGGTTTTTGGTGACGAAGCAGTAGTGAAGTTAATTTTGTGCATAGGTCGATAGCAAATTAGCTTAGGCTTGATCTTGCTGACTTGAAATATTACAAAAATTTGACAAGTTGCGTTAAAATCACCCCTAGCGATGAAACGCAGCACTTTTGTAATTGTTGAAACCGAGATTAATATGCTAAATAGGTCAATTACGGCCGAGAAAACCGAGGAATTCGCTCCTGCTGACCTGCAAGACCTGCTAGACTGTACCGATAGCTTTGTTAACCGTCACATTGGGCCGACGGAGACGGAAATAGAGAAAATGCTGGCGGTTTTGGGTGTTGCTACCGTTGAGGAGTTAATCGCTAAAACTGTCCCGTCAGGAATTCGTTTACAAACAAGCCTTAATCTAGCACCTGCCTTGAGTGAATACGCTGCTCTTGCCCAATTAAAAGCTATTGCCTCCAAAAATCAGGTATTTCGCTCCTTTATTGGCATGGGCTACCATGACTGTATCACCCCGCCGGTAATTCTCCGCAACATCTTAGAAAATCCGGGTTGGTACACCGCCTATACTCCCTATCAAGCGGAAATCGCCCAAGGACGCTTAGAAGCTCTCTTAAACTTCCAAACTCTCATCACTAGCTTAACCGGTCTGGAAATTGCTAACGCTTCCCTCCTCGATGAAGGAACAGCAGCCGCGGAAGCGATGAGCATGAGTTATGGACTGTGTAAAACTAAAGCCAATGCTTTCTTTATCTCCAGTAGTTGCCATCCCCAAACGATTGAAGTCGTTAAAACCAGAGCGATTCCTTTAGGTATTGACATTATTATCGAGGATCATCGTCTCTTTGACTTCCAAACGCCGATTTTTGGCGCATTATTACAATATCCAGCCACTGATGGCGTAATTTATGACTATCGGGAATTTATCGCCAAAGCGCAGGAAAATGGGGCTTTAGTCACCGTTGCCGCCGATATTCTCAGTTTAGCCCTGTTGACTCCCCCTGGCGAATTGGGGGCTGATATTGCCGTGGGTAGCAGTCAACGCTTTGGGGTTCCCCTGGGTTATGGGGGTCCCCATGCCGCTTATTTTGCCACCAAAGATGCCTATAAACGCAGCATTCCGGGGCGCATTGTCGGGGTATCGAAGGATAGTCAGGGTAAACCCGCACTGCGTTTAGCTTTGCAAACCCGGGAACAACATATCCGCCGGGATAAAGCCACCAGTAATATTTGTACCGCACAGGTGTTACTAGCGGTGATTGCTTCCATGTACGCGGTCTATCACGGACCGGAAGGAATCAAGAAAATCGCCCAAAGAGTGCAGAAATTAACCGCTTTATTGGCAACTGGGTTAAAACAGTTGGGTTATCAAGTGGGGAAAGAACCGTGCTTCGATACGCTCAAAGTTACGGTATCCACGGGAGTTAAGGACATCCTTGCGAAGGCAAAAACCCATAAGATTAATCTGCGTTATTTTGATGAGAATAATCTAGGAATTAGTGTCGATGAAACCACCAGTCTCAGGGATGTGTGGGATTTATGGCAAATTTTTGCCCCAACCGGGGAATTACCCTTTACCGCGGCCGAATTAGTCGAGAAAATTAGTCTAGAATTACCCGCTAATTTAACCCGTACCAGTGCCTATCTTACCGAACCGGTGTTCAATCGTTACCACTCGGAAACGGAATTACTCAGATATCTGCACCGTCTGGAAACAAAGGATTTAGCCTTAAATACTTCCATGATTCCCCTCGGTTCCTGTACGATGAAACTGAATGCCGTAGCGGAGATGATTCCAGTAACTTGGGCAGAATTCGGCAAATTACACCCTTTTGCCCCGATTGAGCAAGCAGAAGGCTATCAACTGCTCTTTCAACAGTTAGAGACTTGGTTAGGGGAAATTACCGGGTTTGATGGCATTTCCCTACAACCGAACGCTGGTTCTCAGGGAGAGTATGCCGGTTTACAGGTAATCCGAGCCTACCATGAAAGTCGCGGTCAAGGTCATCGTCAGATTTGCTTAATTCCTGAGTCCGCTCACGGGACTAATCCCGCCAGCGCTGTTATGTGTGGTATGAAAGTAGTGGCGGTTAATTGCGATTCTCAGGGCAATATTGATATTGATGACCTGAAAACTAAGGCCGAGAAGCATCAGGATAATCTAGCGGCTTTGATGGTAACGTATCCTTCCACTCACGGCGTTTTTGAACAGGGAATTAGCGAAATTTGTGCCTTGATTCATCAATACGGTGGTCAAGTCTATATGGATGGCGCGAATATGAATGCTCAGGTGGGTTTATGTCGTCCGGCGGATTTTGGTGCTGATGTCTGTCACTTGAATCTCCATAAAACTTTCTGTATTCCCCACGGTGGTGGCGGACCGGGTATGGGACCAATCGGAGTAAAATCCCATCTAGTGCCTTTTCTGCCCGATGTTTCCCTGGTTTTGGCGAAATTATCCCCAGAAACCGCTAACGGTAAGCATCAGGACTCGATTGGGGCAATTTCGGCCGCGCCTTGGGGTAGTGCCAGCATTTTGGTGATTTCTTGGATGTATATCGCTATGATGGGGGCAGCCGGCTTGAAAAAAGCGACAGAAGTGGCAATTTTGAACGCTAATTATATGGCTTTTCGTCTGGAGTCGGCCTATCCAGTGTTATTTAAGGGTAGCGCGGGAACAGTCGCCCACGAGTGCGTGATTGATTTACGTCCCCTGAAAAAACAGGCCGGCATCGAGGTGGAAGATGTGGCAAAACGCTTGATGGATTTCGGTTTCCACGCGCCGACGGTTTCTTGGCCCGTGGCGGGTACAATGATGGTGGAACCAACGGAAAGCGAATCTTTGGGCGAATTAGACCGTTTTTGTGAAGCTTTGTTAACTATCTATCAAGAGGTACAAGCGATCGCTAATGGTAGCATGGATATCCATGATAATCCCTTGAAAAATGCCCCCCACACAGCCGCAGTTTTAACTGCCGATGATTGGAGTCGTCCCTATTCCCGTCAACAGGCAGCTTACCCGCTTTCTTGGCTAAAAGATTATAAATTCTGGCCGGTAGTGGGACGGGTTGATAATGCTTACGGGGACAGAAATCTGGTTTGTTCCTGTGAGGGTATGGACGCTTATAAGTAATCGTAATTCCTTGATAATATTTGGTGGGGTAGTTACAAATTACCCCGCTTTTTTCTGGTTTTTCGGAACTTGAACTGTAAAATTAAACACTTCTTGCGCCACTCGATCGCAACTGCCTACTGTTCCTAAACCGGCTGTAGTTTCTGCGTATTCATCTAACATTTTTTGCCGACGTTGCTGATTTAATAATAAATCTAGACATTCCTGCATAATTCTCTCCGGGTTAGCTTCCTCTTGTAATAATTCGGGAACAATTTCTCGCATTAAAACTAAATTTACCGGTGAGACAAATGGTACAGAAAACTTCATAATATTGCGGGCAATCCAAGCAGTAACTGCACTTAAACGGTAAACCACCACCTGCGGCACATTTAACAAAGCAATTTCGAGATTAACTGTACCAGACTTAGCTACAGCCAGATCGGCTGCGGCAATTGCTTCTAAAGTCTGATCTCGTTCCATAATCACCGCATTTAATCCATATTCCTTCACTAATTGTCGCATTTTGGGTTCGTATAAAGCTAGTGGAACGGGAATTAAAAACTTAATATCGGGAATTTTTTCCTGTAATTTTTGGGCAGCAGCGCACACCGTCGGGACGAGATATTTAAACTCCTGTTGACGGGAAGCGGGTAACAAAGCAACCACCGTTTCTTCGGTTTTTATTGCCCATTTTTGCCGCATTTCTTGGCGATTGGGAGCATTTGCCATACGATCAACTAAAGGATGTCCCACCCAAGTTACCGGTAAACCTTTTGTTTCAAAAAAACGGGCTTCGGCAGGAAAAATTGCCAATAATTTATCGGTGATGGCGATTAATTTCTCCGTATTAAATAACTTTTCTGCTGTGGCCCTTAGTTTAGCTGAGGGGATATTTTCTTCCGACCAAATCCACACCTGTGGGGCAATATAATAAATAATTGGGACATCGGGAATAATTTTTTTAGCCGATTGACCGATCGCCACATTTGCCCCCACATAATCAATTAAAATAATCAGATCAGGGGGATGATCTCTAAAAAACTCTTTTGCTCGTTTTTGTAGTTGTAAAGTTGGCCAAATAAAGGGGATAGATTCAATTAATCCCATGGCAGCCAGTCGAGTGGTTTTACCCAACATTTTTGCTCCGGCTAACTCCATGCGATCGCCACCTAGTGCAAAAATTTCTAACTCAATTTCCTGGGTTTTAGCTAGTTGAAAAAGGGATTCAATCAGCATGGCTGCCTGTAAATCACCCGATACCTCACCCGTGCTAATAAATATACGCATTTGGATAATTATTTGACAATAAAAGAATTCAGGAGTCAGGAGTCAGTCCCGATGAAAAAATTTTCACCCCCACAGATGAAAGAAGTTTTCTTCCCCACACCCTACACCCTACTTCCCCATCACCCCACACCCCACACCCTGTTCCTCAATCAATAAATTATTTCCCCGGAATTAAACCGCGGCGTTTTTCTCCGGTGGTAGAGGATTGTAAAAATTGACATAGATGTTGAACATGGGGGTTATCGGTTAAGAGAGAAACTTGTTCTAAAGCCTCCTGAAGATTTATATTAGAACGATAGATAATCCGAAAAGCTTTTTTCAGTAAAGCTAGATCTTCATCGGTAAAACCGGCTCTTTGTAAACCGACTAAATTAAGAGTTCGCACCCGACAGGGATTGCCTTCCACTAAAGTAAAAGGGGGAACATCGCGATCAATACGACTCATTCCTCCTAACATGGCCATTTTGCCAATATGAACAAATTGATGTACTCCTAAAACCCCCCCGATAACTGCTTTTGATTCGATCTGGACATGACCTGCCAAAGCGACACTATTAGCGATAATAATGTTATCTTGCAAAATACAATTATGGGCAACGTGAACATAGGCCATTAATAAATTATTACTGCCAATTTGGGTAACTTCTCCCGTATCCGTGGCGCGATTAATTGTGACAAACTCGCGAATTTGGTTATGATCACCAATTTCTACCCTACTTTCGCCACCTTTATACTTTAAATCCTGTGGTTCATTACCAATAACAGCCCCGGAAAAAATATGATTACCCTTGCCAATTTTGGTCGGACCCTCAATGACCACATGGGCATCAATAATTGTATCAGCTTCAATTTCCACATTGGCCCCGATCACAGCATAGGGACCAACTTTAACCTTGGGAGCAAGTTTTGCCGACGGATGGATAACCGCAGTGGGGTGAATTAACGTATTCAAAGGGAAGTCTCCCGCGCTCAACTTCGTCACTGTATGAATCATGGTATAGCTTATCCTATATTGGACAGATTGTGATCAAGATTGATAGCGGTTGCTTGCGGAGGGGACGACTTTAATGGGGAACCAGAACCCGATAAACTATTAACCAGATTCTCTTGATTCCTTCGTCCCTCCCATCCTGATAAAAAATATATGAGCAATAATAGACCTAAAATTATAGTCTTAGATGATGACCCGACAGGTTCCCAAACAGTCCATAGTTGTCTGTTATTGATGCGGTGGGATGAAGATACTCTCCGCTTGGGATTGGCAGATAATGCGCCAATTTTCTTTGTTTTGACGAATACTCGCGCTTTAACCCCCGAAAAAGCCGAGTCTGTCACGCGAGAAGTCTGTCATAACCTGAAAACTGCCTTAACTAAAGAGGGAATCGAGGATTTTTTGGTGGTTAGTCGTTCCGATTCTACCCTGCGCGGGCATTATCCGATCGAAACTGATGTTATTGCCGAAGAATTGGGCGGTTTTGATGCACATTTCCTGATTCCAGCCTTTTTTGAGGGGGGCAGAATCACTCGCGATAGTATTCATTATTTAATCATCGATGGTGTTCCCACTCCCGTCCACGAGACGGAATTCGCTCGCGATTCGGTTTTTGCCTATCATTACAGTTATCTGCCGGATTATGTGGAGGAGAAAACGCAAGGTAAAATTAAAGCAGATGATGTAGAGAGATTTTTACTGACAGATATCCGTCAAGGTAGTTTAGAACGACTGCAAAAGCTCAAAAATAATCAATGTGGGGTGGTAGATGGGGAAACTCAAGCGGATCTCGATCGCTTTGCTGAAGATATTTTAACCGCCGCAGGGGCAGGAAAAAAATTTTTATTCCGTAGTGCCGCCAGTATTTTAACTTCTTTGGCTAATTTAGGAACTCAACCGATCGCACCCGAATCTATGGGTAAGTATAAGCCCACGGGGGAAGCCGGGGCAATTATCGTCGGTTCCCACGTCAAAAAAACTACCCAACAATTACAGGAACTGCTTCAACAACCCAACACCGTCGGAGTCGAAATCGATGTGACGACATTGCGCGATCGTCCTGACCAAAGAGATCAACTCCTAGCACAAGTTCTAGAAAAAGTCAAGCTTATTCACAAAAATAAACAAACCCCCGTGATCTATACCAGTCGGCAAGAGTTAACCTTTGCCTCTGTGCAGAAACGTCTTGATTTTGGGGTTGCCGTCTCCACCCTGTTAATGGACATTGTTAAGGGTTTACCCAGTGACATCAGTTTTTTAATCAGTAAAGGCGGAATTACCTCTAATGATGTCTTAAGTACGGGTTTAAGCCTGCAATCGGCCCGTTTACTCGGTCAGATTCTCCCCGGTGTCTCCATGGTCTGCACAGAATTGGATCATCCCCTCTTTCCTAATTTACCTGTGGTTCTTTTCCCGGGTAACGTCGGTGATGTCCAAGCTTTAGCCACAGTTTATCAACGTTTGTGTCAATAGGAGGCAATCAGTGAGCAGTGAGCAGTGAGCAGTTCACTGATTACTGTTTACTGTTGACTGATCACTGAAAAAGCTCCCCAATTCTTGACATCCTCACCGCCGTAAACGGACGGTGATTCCCAAACCTCACGATTTAGGTTTCTGCTTCTTTCCCTTGCGGGGTTCCGCACCTGCCTTAACAGATTTACTCTGTTCTGGTCTTATGGTCGCTCTACAGACTGAC